>JAGHTR010000159.1 GCA_018065205.1 Candidatus Colicola caccequi | reverse complement strand
ACAACCGTTATTACTGTCGTTCCATTCAAACCGCCTTCCGTCACCGTCACAGTTTGGTACTTATCTCCCTGCTCATACGTGATAGCCGGCAACTCGGTCGTACCCATCGGAAGATTAATATAATAGGTATATATATCCGGACTAAAGCCTTCAACTAATTGACCTCCAACGCTTAATGATTTGAGTTTAGAATAAGTAGAGGCTTCTTGTTTGAAGTTCAACTTATATGTCTTTGGAGTCATATTACCCGGTGTCGTCACCTCAATCTTATATTGACCGGTAATAGATTCAGGCTTAACATACTTAATCGTCTGTTCTCCATCAGGATAAGCCGAAACAGCCTTTACATCAGGAATCTCGCTCGTTCCCAGAGGCACGGACACAGAATAGGTCGTCTGCATCGGAATAAATCCGGGAACGGACGATCCATCTACCAAAATATCCTTTAATGTATTATCCGACAACAAAGCCACCTTAAAAGAAACCGTATAAGTCTGCTTAGTTACGCCATCAGCAGCAGTCACTTTAATTGTAGCTTTATCCGTCAATGATTTGGCCTGCGTAATCTCAATCTTTTGTGCACTTTCTTGACCAATCGCCGTGATGACAGGAGCCTCAGTAGTGCCGTATGGCAACTCCACCTCATACGACATGGTGTACATACTGAAGTTCTTCACATCCGTGCCATTACATTGGATACCTGCCAAATAAGCATTATTAGATGCCTCCTGCATAAAGCGAATCTTATAGGTCATCGTGGAAGAGCCATCTTCTGCCTTCACTACAATTGTAGTAACCTCACCTACTTTGCCCTTCGTGATCTTAATCTCATCGCCTTGCAGCTTACGTCCGGCAAAATCAGAGGTTTTACCCTTTGAGTTAGTCAGTGAACCCGCACCACGAATAGCCTCAATACTCGGTACCTCTGTAGCAGACTTACCTAACGAATAACGTTGTTCTTCCTGCGAATTAGGGTCAAAGCCATTCCATACCTGACCATCAATAATCAGTTTCTGAATCTTACTTGAATAAATCAGTTGTACATCGTCAATATACAATGAGTTACCCTCATATAGACCACTATTGGCACGGAAATTAGGATAGTTAGAAGCCGAGAAAATAATATTCATCTTCTCAGGTGCATTATTGTTCATATAGAAAATAGGCACTTTCACCAACGTCCAGTTAGCATATTCCTTCTTTTCATATACCCATCCTTCGGACACCTGATTAGCCTTAACAGAAGTACTACATTCGTTACCATCTGTACTCAAACGAATATCACTCTCTTCGTTTGTCTTAGATACACTGGTACAACTACCATTCTTACCCTTGTACGAAGTACCTTGTGCATTACCAATCCATGAATAATACAACAAATGGAAATCCTCGCGAGTTACATTACTTCCGGTACGGCGAATCCAAACAGCCATCGTATCAGGACGGTACTTCCAATCAATACCACCACTCGTTCCTGCTGTAGCCTGAGCCACCTTAGTCAATCCTTCAACATACACCCAAGGTTGACCTAATGAGAAATAACCCGGACTCGTTTCCGTAATACCGGCAGCACCAACTTCTTGGTCCTGCACCATCATACAAGAGCCCCCATTGTGACCTGCCTCTTTGTGGGCAAAGTTGAATTTAAATCCAAACTGAGTCACATTACTGGCATTCCAGTTTTTAGGCTGTTCCTTACCATCAAACGCTGAACCGCTCCAATCTTCAAAGCCTGCGTTAGGCAGTTGCTGAGCGTTCGTTTTAACTGCGCACATTAATAAACATGCAACGATAATTAAGTAAACTTTCTTCATATTTAGATAAATCTTAATAATATGCAATTTTTTCACGCTGCAAAATTACTGCTTTTTTTATAAATATAAAATACCTATTTTTACGAAAAAATGTTCTATTGTTAATTTTCAGCATAAAAATGACATTTGGCACAGATTTTGTAGTTAATTCTATGCATATTTTCTTAATAAACGTACATAAATTATGACAACTACTGTTGACATTCGCGAACTCCAAGAGCGTATTGAGCGAGAGAGTTCATTTGTTGATGCCCTAACTTTGGGCATGAATCAAGTAATTGTAGGGCAAAAGCACCTCGTTGAATCTTTGCTTATCGGACTCTTATCCGATGGACATATTTTGCTGGAAGGTGTACCCGGTTTGGCAAAGACTTTGGCCATCAAAACTCTCTCAGATTTGATTAAGGGTAAGTTCAGCCGTATCCAATTCACCCCGGATTTGCTGCCGGCGGATGTAATTGGTACACAAATATATAGTCAAAAGAAAGAGGAGTTCTCTGTTAAACGTGGTCCCATCTTTGCGAACCTCGTATTGGCTGATGAGATTAACCGTGCCCCGGCTAAGGTGCAATCCGCATTACTTGAGGCTATGCAGGAAAGACAAGTCACTATCGGCGAAGAAACATTCCAATTGGATGATCCATTCCTCGTGCTTGCTACACAAAACCCTATTGAGCAGGAAGGTACATACCCACTGCCCGAAGCACAAACCGACCGTTTCATGCTTAAAGTAGTGATTGGCTATCCCAAAAAGGACGAAGAACAGCAAATCATTCGTCAAAATATCTCCGGCGAAAAGAAACAAGTACTGCCCATACTCTCCACCTCTGATATTTGTCGCGCACGCGAAATCGTGCGTCAAGTATATATTGATGAAAAAATCGAAAAGTACATTGTGGATATCGTCTTTGCTACACGCGACCTCAAAGCGTACGGCTTAGATAAACTGCAACCAATGATTGCTTTTGGTGGTAGTCCTCGTGCTTCCATCAACCTTGCTTTGGCTGCTCGCGCATATGCTTTCATCCATCGTCGCGGTTACGTAGTACCTGAAGATGTACGTGCCGTATGTTATGATGTTCTGCGCCATCGTATCGGACTGACCTACGAAGCAGAAGCTAATAACATCACTGCTGAAGATATCATCACCGAGGTTCTCAATGCCGTTCAAGTGCCCTAATAGTTTTCTTAATAATGACTTCAGAAGAATTATTACAAAAAGTCAGGAAGATAGAAATCAAAACCCGCGGATTATCGCGTAATATCTTCGCCGGCGAATACCACAGCCAATTCAAAGGCCGTGGTATGGCGTTTAGCGAGGTGCGCGAATATCAGCCCGGAGATGATGTGCGATCCATTGATTGGAACGTAACGGCAAGACTCAACAAACCTTATATCAAAGTATATGAGGAGGAGCGAGAACTAACCGTTATGCTACTTGTGGATGTCAGTGGATCAAGACACTTTGGTACCATATCACAGTTCAAACGCGATATGATGGCAGAAGTGGCAGCAACACTGGCTTTTTCTACCATCCAAAACAACGATAAAGTGGGCGTCCTTTTCTTTTCCGACAAGATAGAGAAATTCATTCCTGCCAAGAAAGGTAAGGCACATGTGCTCCATATTATTCGCGAACTATTGTCCTTTGAACCGGAATCTAAAGGCACCAATATCGTGCAGGCTCTGGAGTACTTCACCAATGCTCAAAAACGCCGTTGCGCAGCCTTTCTCATCAGTGATTTAATGACTACCCCACAACATATTCAGCAGATGGAAAAACCTATTATGGTAGCATCCAATCGCCATGATTTGAATGTGGTTCGTATCTATGACCGACGCGATGCCGAATTACCGGATATGGGATTAATCCAATTCGTAGATGCCGAAACGGGTGAACCAATGTGGGTGGACACCTCTTCTAAAGAAACGCGCTTAGCGTACGCACGCGATTGGAATATGACCTCCGAGGCGCTGCGAACACTCTTCAATAAAACAGGCACCAACACAGTGACTATCCGAACAGATAATGACTATGTCAAAGCCCTAATGAAACTATTTAAGCAATAACTATGTTCAAACTTCTTTTAGCCATTATAGTCTCAGCCTCTATTGACTCCACTACCCTCTTCCTTGGCGACCAAACCGATTTGCATCTACAGGTTGTAGCCAATCAAGGCGAGCAGGTAGTTTTTCCCGTTTACGGTGAGACCCTAATCCCGGATATAGAGATTATAGACCGCACCATCATTGATACTACCGACCTCAAGGATGGACGGATGCAGTATGACCAGTACTTGACTATCACCTGCTTCAAAGATTCACTCTACGCCATTCCCGGGCTACCATTCGTTAACAACCACGAGACCATTCCTTCCAATGACCTCACCCTGAATGTCATTCAGCCCTTCGAGATGGATACTACCAACGCCCTCACCGACATTAAGCCTATTCAACGCGCTCCAATCTGGTGGTGGGGCATCATTCGTTGGATACTATTGGGAATCATAATCGCAGGATTAGCCGTTGGTGGGTACTTCTTATACCGCTATATCATGCAGCAACAATCACACGAGGATGATAAACCTAACGAGCCAGCTCGCCCTGCTGACGAAGTAGCCTTGGAGAAACTGGATAAGATAAAAGAGGAAAAGAAGTGGCAAGCAGGTAAAATCAAGGAATATCATACCGAACTAACAGACGTAGTACGTGAGTATATCGGTTCACGATTCGACATCCATTCTACCGAAAAAACCTCTGATGAGACATTGCGCGAAGTCAAACCTGTATTGCACGAGCAACCGGAACTCTATCAACGACTCAAGCAAATGCTATCTCTCGCAGATCTGGTTAAGTTCGCTAAATGGACCACAACTGCTGACGAAAATGAACAGGCACTCTCTACTGCTTACGACTTCGTTCACCAAACAACTCCCGTTGAACAACCGAAGGAAGATAATCAAAAATCACCAACGCCAAGCGAAGCGAGCGATCGTTTGAGCAAAGCGAAATTAGAAATAACCAATAACAATGACCTTTCATAGCCCTGCATATTTATTTTTGCTGCTGCTACTTATTCCAGTAATTGGTTGGTATATCTACCAATTCAAGCATTGGGACCCTACCGTGCAGTTATCGTCCACAGCAGTCTTTTCACGCCGTCCCCGCGCCTGGCGGACTTATCTCATTCATGTGCCTTTTGTGCTGCGCGTATTAGCCATCATCCTACTCTCTCTCGCCTTGGCTCGACCACAACTCAGTAACCGTTGGTCATCCCAATCTACCGAAGGAATAGATATCATGATGGCATTAGACATATCCGGTACCATGCAAGCAGAGGACTTGCGTCCAACACGTTTAGACGCCGCTAAAGCCGTTGCCGAAGAATTTGTCTTGGCGCGACCTAATGACCAAATCGGTCTCGTCGTCTTTGCCGGAGAGAGTTTTACGCAATGTCCGCTGACGACCGATCACGCCGTACTGGTTAATCTATTCCGCTCTGTCCAATTTGGAATGATAGAAGATGGTACTGCCATCGGATTGGGATTGGCCAATGCCGTCAATCGCATGAAGGATAGTCCAACTAAGTCCAAAGTAATCATCTTGCTCACGGATGGAAGCAATAACCGTGGCGATATAGACCCTCTTACTGCCGCACAAATAGCACAGACCTTTGGAATCCGAGTCTATGCTATCGGTGTAGGTTCATACGGCGAAGCTAAAATCAAAGTGGATACGCCTTATGGTAAACAATATATGACTATCTCCAATGAGTTTGACGAAACAACGCTGCGCAAGATTGCTGCACAAACAGGTGGCGAGTACTTCCGCGCAACCGATAATAAGTCCCTCAAAGCTATCTATGAGCAGATTGACCAATTAGAGAAAAGCAAAATCCGCGTGAAGGAGTTCTCTAAACGTACCGAGAACTTCCCTCCTTTCCTCTATGCCGCCCTCTTATGTTTGCTTTTAGACATCATCATTCGATATTTTGTAACCCGCACTATTGCTAACTGATATGTTTCGATTTGCTAATATAAACATGCTATGGCTACTTACCCTTATTCCTATTTTTATTGTAGCCTTTATTCTCTACACGCGTCGTAAACGCCGTCAACTGGTGGCATTCGGTGACCCTACTCTTATTGCTGAACTCATGCCGGATGCTTCCCGTCAACGTCCTGTCATTAAGTTTGCCATTCTTATGGTTGCGCTCACCTTGCTCATCTTCGCTGCCGCTCGACCACAGTACGGACAGAAAAGCGAAAAAATTCAGCGACAAGGTATAGAAACAATGATTGCATTGGATATATCCAACTCCATGCTGGCCGAAGATGTATCGCCGTGTCGTCTGGACCGTGCGAAACAGATGCTCAGCAAGATGATTGACCAAATGGTAGACGACAAGATCGGTCTCGTCGTCTTTGCCGGAGAGAGTTATATCCAACTGCCTATTACTTGCGACTATGTGTCCGCCAAGATGTTCCTCAATACCATCACACCGGATCTTATAAAGACACAAGGTACAGCAATTGGGTCGGCCATTCAAACCTGTATCAAGTGTTTTGGAGAACCTTCTGAATGTGGACGATGCATCGTACTGATTACCGATGGTGAAAACCACGAAGATGACGCTGAAGGAGCTGTCAAACAAGCCCTTGAAGCCGGCATCCAAACGTTCGTCATTGGTATAGGTAAGACCGAAGGAAGCCCCATTCCTGTTCCCGGCACATCTGAATACAAAAAAGATCGCGCAGGAAATGTCGTAGTGTCTAAACTCAATGAAGAAATGTGCCAAAACATCGCTAAAGCAGGTAAAGGTATGTACGTACATTGCGATAATACCAATACCGCCATGAAGGCCTTGCAGAAAGAAATGAACAAAATTGCTACAAGTGAAATAGATACCGAGATATATAGCGACTATAATGAGCAATACCAAACATTTGCCTTATTGGCATTACTGCTGCTCGTTATTGAGTTCTTTATCTTTGCTCGGCAAAACCATGTATTGACCAAATTAGACATCTTTAAGGAGAAACAAATATGATACAAAAAATAGTCACATTGTGCATTGTGCATTGTGCATTGTGCATCGGCCTGTTTGCCCAACAAGAAGCTCCGCAGATTCGTCACGGCAATCATGATTACAAAGCCGCCAATTACACCGAGGCCGAAGTGGATTATCGCCGAGCGATTGAAAAGAACGATCGGTCCTTTGAGGGCTATTATAACTTAGGTAATGCGCTCTTCCGACAAGATAAGTACCCTGAGGCAGCCGAACAATATGCTAAGGCTTCCGAGATAGTACAAAAAGGTGCTACACACGTCAAAGATGTTCCAGAAAAGGATCGTCTGCGTCTCAGTCAGGCTTATCATAATTTAGGTAATGCCTTATATGGACAACAACAATTCGGAGAAGCCGTCAAGGCCTTTGAGAATAGTCTGCGGCTGAACCCAAAAGATAACGATACCCGTTATAACTTAATTAAAGCCATGCAAATGCTCCAGCAGCAACAGCAACAGCAACAAAACCAAAATCAGAACCAACAACAAAAGCAGGAGCAGCAGCAAGAGCAACAGCAGCAACAAGAGCAACAGCAGCAACAGCAAGAACAGCAGAATCAAATGGATAAAGAAACAGCAGAGCAGATCCTGCAGGCTTTGGAACAAGATGAACAAAACACACAAGATAAGATGCAACGCGTTCAGGGACAAAAACGCCGCGTAGAAAAAGATTGGTAAAAAAACAATAACATAATAATGAAACGATTACTTTCACTTTCACTCTCACTCTTACTTCTCCTACCATTAATGGCTGACGAAGTGGAGTTTAGAGCACAAGCCCCCGGTAAAGTAGTAGCCGGAAAACCTTTCCAACTCACTTATACCATCAATCAACGTGCTCGAGACCTGCAGGCCCCCGAGTTCTTAGGATTTGAGTATTTGGCGGGACCCTATACTTCCCAATCCTCATCCACCTCTTTCGTGAATGGCCATCGCACCTCTACTTTCACACTCACTTACACCTATACGCTATTAGGTAATACACCGGGTGACTACACCATCAATCCTGCCACTATCACATCTGATGGCAAACAATACACCTCCAATGGTGTACGTATCACCGTCTTACCTCCTGACGAACAACCGACATCCTCGTCAACATCCTCGTCAACGTCTAAGTCTATATCGGAGCGCCCGGAGGCGCCGTCATCATCCTCTTCCGACATTTTTGTCCGCACTATCGTCACCAAGACCAATGTATATGAACAAGAGGCGTTGCAGATTAGTTATCGTCTCTATGTGGCAGGAGTGGACTTTGCACAAATGGGCAATTCCCTCAAATTACCCGAGATGACCGGATTCCTCAAGCAGGAACTGGAATTAGGTAATCGTCAGTTTGAATTAGAGCACTATAATGGACGGAACTACCAAGCCGTAACACTCTTTTCCTACCTACTCTATCCGCAACATAGCGGAGACATTAAGATTGATGCTGCGCAATTTGAAGCCATCCTGCGAGTACAAACGCATCAGCAAGTACGCAGTATCTTTGACGATTTTTTCGGTACATACGAAAACGTAAGCCGCTCCTTGCCGGCTCCTGCCGTCACCATTCATGTCAAGCCCCTTCCTGCCGGCAAACCTGCCGGATTTAGTGGTGCTGTAGGTCAGTTCTCCATCACGCCTTCTATCTCTACTACCGACATCCAAGCCAACGAAGCCGTTACCCTTTCGCTCAATATACGAGGAACAGGTAATATGAAACTCATTAAAACGCCTTCCGTAGATTGGCCCGAAGGATTTGAACCTTACGACCCCAAAGTAACTAATAATTTCAAACCATCCAATAGCGGCTTCACAGGCAATAAGAACATTGAATATCTTGCTATTCCTCGCGCTGCAGGAGATTACACCATTCCGGAAGTCTCTTTCTCGTACTTTGATATCCAAGAAGGCAAATACAAGACTCTCTCTACTCCGGCCTATACGCTACATGTACGCCGTGCACCGGGGCAAGCAGCAGACGGAGAACAAGTACAGACTTACACCAATGTCAACAAAGAGGACATCAAACAACTCGGTTCAGATATCCGCTATATCAACACATCCGAGTTACCACGCATCTACACCCCGGAACGCGAACCTCTAACCATCTCAACCATTTTATTGATTGATATGATTATCTTCATAATATCCATGCTCGTCCTTCTGCTTTGCCGCAAGTTAATCAAGGACAATGCCGACCAAATGGGCAGACGATATAAACGTGCTAATAAAGTGGCTCAAAAGCGACTTAAGGCAGCGCAACTATTGCTCAATGGCGATAACCAAGCTTTCTATGCAGAAATCGAGAAAGCGGCTTTCTCGTACCTTAGCGACCGGTTGCGTATTCCTACGGCAGATATGACAAAGGACAATATCTCGGATTTACTGCAACAAAAGTCCGTTCCTGAGTCTCTTATCAAACAAGTAAACGAAGTGCTTTCTACGGCTGAGTTTGCACGATATGCTCCTACTACAGGTGCCGAGAAGCAGGCCCTTTATGATGCTACAACACAAATTATTAACCAACTCGAAAATCAAAAGATATGAAACACTTCATTGTCCCATCCAAAATAATCATATTAGCCCTATTCCTCTCAACTCTCAACGCTCAATTATCACCTTTATATGCCACGTCACCCATAGAGGATGCCAACACGGAGTATGCTGCCGCTAATTATGCCGAAGCAGCTGCCATCTATCGCCAAATCATAGAAGAACAACCCTGCGCCATTGCCTATTATAACTTAGGCAACGCCTACTTTAAAATGGGCGAACTATCCCAGGCTATCTTAGCGTACGAACGTTGTCTTAGACTGGAGCCGTCCAATCGAGATGCGAAATATAACCTCCAGTTCGCGCAATCGCGCATTACCGACAATATATCCGATAACCAGGCGTTCTTCCTCAGCACTTTCCTCACCAACGTGCGCAATCTGATGCGTCAGAACACTTGGACTTGGATTAGTTTGATTGCTTTTGCACTTTGTATGGCCGGCTTACTAATCTTTCTCCTGTCCAATGCGACTACCTTGCGCAAGACCGGATTTAGTATTGCCATCGTCATGTTTATCGTGGCACTCTTCTCTTTCTTTGCTGCACGTTCATTGCATAACCGCGATACATTACGTGAAGAAGCCATCATTACCCAAGGTATAGTCAATGCCAAAGCGTCTCCGGACCAAAGTGGTACGGAACTCTTCACATTACACGAAGGCACCAAGGTTCGCATTAGCGAAACACTTGGTGACTGGTGCAATATATCTGTTGGAAATTATCAAGGCTGGATTCGCCTACAGACGTTGGAACGCATTTAATGCGTGGGCATCGGGAATCCTAATATATTATACGTTTTCCCTGCCTTACGAATTATTACCCGACCGCTCGCATCTATATAGGTGCGGGCGTTATTGTTGGCATCTACACTCACATCTGCTATGCCCGAAGGAGTGGCTAAATGCGGATTCTGCGCAAATGTGAAATAGAAATGGCTGCCAACATCATCTCTCAAATCCAAATCATACTGCCAAATCTCATTCCCTAAATCCGTCAGTGTCATCGTAACGGTCACAAAGTTATAGTTAACGCCATAGAAGAAATAGTCATTAAAATCCAACTGATTCCTAAACAACAATATCCCAAAAATCTCATTTCTTGCATCAATTTGCTGTTTACAGCCTTCCCGAAAAAGCTCGTGAGAGGTTTTTCGGAGAGGAGAAGCACAACTCGCCTGTTGATTAAGCCTTGCGGCAATCAACCCTTGCGAGGTTGTTGCTTCGACGAATTGATACGTTCCTTCCGTTAATCGATTCTTCTCCGGCAACCGAGCATTAAAAATCAAATTCGGATAATCCTCCATATACGAGAAATTAAACTCATATACGTTTTTGTCAACGTCAACGTTCTCGTCAACGTAAGTTACCACTACCGAGTCAATCGCCAACTCCTCTTCCTCCTTGGGTTTGGGAGGGAAAGGTGGCACGTAGAACTCGTTATATGCCACAACGTCAATCGTGAAGACGGAGCCATTTTGGGAAGTGACTTGACCTTGAACAGTCACTGTATCTCCCTTTTCATTCAGCGCAAAGTTCAAACTTCCTTCGCGGATATAATAGACATCAGCCTCGCCCCACTCTGCACCACGTAATGCCACGTATGACGGCAGGTCGGTGCGGTTATGATAGCCGGGCGAAGCAATCATCGTGCCGGCTGCGCTATCGGCAGAGAAAGTAAAGTTACCTTGAGGCATAGCAAA
>JAGHTR010000068.1 GCA_018065205.1 Candidatus Colicola caccequi | reverse complement strand
GCGTTTACGTTTACGTTTGCGTTTACGTTTACGTTTACGTTTACGTTAATCAGTTTGCGTTTACGTTTACGTTTACGTTAATCAGTTTGCGTTTACGTTTGCGTTTACGTTAATCAGTTTACGTTTACGTTAATCCTTTTGCACCGCAAAGGTACTGAAAAAAAATGATATATGCAAAAAAATTACGTCTTTATTTGCATATATGCAAAAAAAGTAGTACCTTTGTACGCAAAACAAGAATAAATTACTGAAATGTGATATATTATGAAGAACGTTAATCGTGCCCTTGTGGCAAAGAAAAAAGTCTTATTATTGCTGCTTTTGATACCCTGTATTGGGCTGCAAGCAGGGTTCTTTACCAAGACTAATTCGCGTCCGTTATGCGCCGGAGATGCAGGACTGGTGCTGCAAAATATGACGATGTACTATTTTGCGGGCACTAATCTATCTATTACCGCTACCGAGCCCGGAGAGAGTGCCTTGTGCGTTGCCGAAAATGCCGTGGCATATATCTATGTGGGAGAGGGACAGACCTTGCGTCTAAAAGGAGGAAATGGTTCGTATCAGATAGGCGGTGGTGCCGGTATAGAGGTGCCTAAATCCAGTACGTTATACATATTAGGAGGCGGTGTTTTAGAAGCCATCGGTGGAGATGTAGGATTAGGCGTACAAGGTCGGATAGGTCTGCCGGGAGCGTTTATCAAAGGCGGTCTATTTGGTACGGATGAGTATTATGGTGGTGAAGGCGGAGCCGGAGGTGCCGGTGGTGGTGGAGCCGGGGCCGGAATAGGCGGTCGCGGCGGTCGCGGTGGAGATGGTGCCGCTTCGGCTATTGGTCCACGTATGGAGATGTCCGACAACAATACCGGTTCGGACGGAACACCGGCTAATCAAGGTGGCGCATCCGAGTCCGGAAAAGACTGCGGTAAGGTCTATTTAGTAGGTAGTTTACAAGTAGTAGCCCGTTCCGGTGCCACCAGCGACCATACCGATAACTCCAGTTTTGGTTCGCTCAGTAAGCGCGAGCGTGGTGGCACGTTCAGTAACGACTTCATCGTAGGTGGCGGTGGTGCCGGTGGAAATGGTAATAATGGTTTGGAGGCCGCTATGATTGGAGGCGGTGGAGCAGGAGCTGCCGGTGCCGGATCAGGCAGTTCGGGTGGTGTAACCAATGCATATATATTAGACTTTGGATCCTTCCTAAAAACGTTCCTCAAGACCGTGACGCAGAAGTTGATAGATGCTATGTACGTAGCCATAACGCATGACCCTACGGCAGCAGCGGCAGCGATTATCAATCTTCCTTTGATAGGTCAATATAAGATTCAAACAATAGGAGGCACGATTTCTGATTTTATCTTCCAGTTTATTAATATCGACCTTTATCCGCTGCAAATCAATGGTGGTGGTGGTCAAGGCAGTTCCAATCCTTATTGTAGAGCGTATCAGATTGATGGTTTTTCGTTCTATTGCCCAGAACTGAAGTATAAGAACTGGTTTGGTACCGAGATCACACGTCATTGCCCTCCGGGAGGTCAGATGGGTGTATTTGGTACAGCAGGTTCTGCTCAGAGTCTGATGAAAACGCCATACGTGCGAGTGTCTCAAAAGATGGATATACTGGAAAAACCCTATCCGCAAGAGTTAATTCAAGCCTTGACTTTCACGTTGAGTTATGACGAGAGTGAAGTGGATATGACTAAACCGCACCCTGGTAGTACGGATATTGTTTATGGTGATTCCTTACCGTCCTCCGTGACAGTGCCTACGTCTAAAGACGGCAAGAAAGTGTTTATCGGATACACTGATGAATTAGGGCAATATTGGTACAACATGGATGGTAAAGTGATGCCGACAGCCCGTGACTCTTCCGGCAAGGAGTTGTCTATTTACGTGCATCCGGGAGATGTCATACTCAAACCTAAATGGGAGAATATCAACTATGTAGTGGTGCGTCATTGGCAGCAAAAGCCGTCCATTACCTATGCCAATGGTGAGGAAGAATATAACCTGACAGAATACGAGATGGTGCCGCATATAGGTCAAAGTTATTACCGTGCAGGAGCGAAGAGTTATGCTCATTTCACTGCCCTCAAGGCGGAAGATTCGGTGATGGTGAACGACACATTGGTTTATCTGGATTTCTATTATGACCGTCAGACATACGCATTGGCTTGGAATATACCGGAGGGTATCGAGGTGCTTACTCCTGCGCATCGTTACACGCAACCGGGTGATATCCGTTTTGGTTCCAAGATTCGTGGTCCGCGTTATGCTAAGGATAAGACCGGTGGTGGCTATTACCGCATTATAGGTTGGAAACAGGGAGGTCAGGAGATTGAAGTGAACACGATGCCTCCGGCCATGTTGTCGTTGCAACCTATTTTAGAACAGATAGATGCACACATCAGTTATACAAACGAAGACAGATACGGCACAGTAACCCAAGCCAAGACTTGGTTAGGAACGAACATGGTGTTTAGCGTAGTGCCTAAGGACGGATGGGAGTTGGATTCCTGCTTTGCTACTTTTTATGGCATGGGACAGGAACCTAAAACAACCAAAATCGATCAGTCCGGTAATGACCTGATTCTGTATGGCTCTCCGGAGTACGACAGTATAGCCGTTCGTGTTAATTACCGCGGAGTGGTCAATACGCTTACTTACACCGAATCAACTGCCAACCGCTCATCTACGATGACCCTTTATATCAGCGGCGATTCGATTACCAATGATGGTGGCATCAATATGAAGCATTCAATACGGAACGGTCAAACAGTAGGTATCAGCCCGCTACCCACATCCGATGGATTACATGCGACGTCCGTGGTAGTTCGCACCAAGTCAGGAAAGGAGATTCCGACTAAGTTTGTGGAGAGTTACGACGAACGCAATCATTACGTTCATTACTACCAATTTGATATGCCGAACGAGGAAGTTAATGTAGTGGCTACTTATAAGCCATTGGCCGACCATCCGATTAATCTGCGTATCCGCTCACATCTGCCTGCTCGCGTGTATTGTAACCGAGGTGAGTTATTAGACTCTACCTACTTGTTTAGCACCGGGTACATGGTGGAGGCGGGTGAATTGATATGGATAGAAACACCATTAGATTCGTTGCATGAGATTGATTCCATCCAAATCAGTTATCGCGAAAGCGATAGTGGGTATAAGTTCTTGCCTATGGAGCGCAAGATGTTCGTTACTAAAGACCATCCCATTACCAAAGAAGATACGGTCTTCACGCCTATCGTGCATGTGCGCTACTCGTACCGAGTTCCCGATATATCCAATGAGTTACTGATTGAATTCAAGTACAAGGGATCTAATTTCCGATTCGAAAGCGAAATGTGCGACGGTTTGCTGATTCCATGTGCTGACCCTCGCAAGCGCGGAATCTATACACCGATGGGTATATATATGGGAGAGGATTTGGACCGTCTGCCCAAAGGATTATATATTGTTAATGGAAAGAAAATACTTAAATAAACAGTTATGAAGAAATCTTGTTTGTTATTGCTTTTGGCAGGTCTATTCATGACGCTGCATGCCCAACCCTCTACTGAACCATGGGATTGGGGAAGTGTAGATTTGCAATCGCAGGACCAATACAACTGGTCGCTATCCAATCATACCATCTACCACGTTCGGCAAAATACGACTATAGGTAATATGTCTCAGATGCGATGTGGCATGCAGGTTAAGCCCAATGCGACGGCTATTATCTATGTTCATAAGAACTGCACCTTATTCGTAAATGGTGGACCCAGTATGGCAGGAATTGAGTTGCCGGATAATGGTCAACTGATTATAGCCGGTGACCCCGGAGCCCGTGTAGAAGTAGTAGGCGGTCAGCCTTGTCATGGATCACGAGGTAATGACGGAGGCAATTCGTATGCTTATGTGACTGCCGGCAAGGCTTCCTATGGCGGCTCCGGCGGTCAAGGAGGTAGAGGCGGTCTTGGTGGTGGTGCCGCTATTGGAGGAAAGGGAGGAACAGGTGGTAATGGTGGCACAGGCGGAGCCGGAGGTTATGCTGAGCACAATGGCGACTTCCCGGGAAGTAACGGTGCTAACGGACAATTAGGCACTTGGGGAGATGCGATGGGAACACTCTATCTGATGGGAGATGTAGTGGTGGCTGCACAAAAGGCATCTGGATACTATGGAACAGAATGTACTTCTCGTAGTTCACGAGGTAATGATGACTACCATTCGTTCTTTGGCTTTAGTACAGGCACCGGTGGTGGTGGCGGTGGCGGTAATGGCTCTGCAGGATACTACCCCGAGTTCTGCATTGGTGAAGGCGGAGCCGGCGGTGCCGGTGGCGGCGGTGGCGGCGGTGGCGCTGTTGACTATGAAACACTATCTTCCAGTTATAAAGCCACTGAAAGTTATGGTGGCGGCGGAGGCGGTTCGTGTGGCGGTTGTGGATGGTCGTTATCCGGACAGCCGGACTATGCCGGCAACCATGAACATGCACCTAAGGCAGGAGATGGTGGTCAAGGAGTAAGTGGTAAACCCTGTCGCCCGGGAGGAGCCGGTCACGGTAATGTGTATAACACGCCCAATCGTGGTAACTTATCCTCCGGAACAACCGTTGGCGGACATATCTTTGCCATCAATCCGAACGTCAGTCCGGTAGCCTCCTATATACATTATGATTATGGCAGTCAGCAAGTGAGTGGCGGTCCGGAGGATTATGCTAAGTACTACTTTGGCATGCCCATAGCCCAAACGATAACGGTGCCTAAACCTATTGATTCAGAGATTCTGTTTGAAGGATTCTACTACAATGGCATCCGTGTTTATGATCATAATGGTCATTATACGGGAGCCTGCTCGGACCTGTATTATCGCTTTGAGCATATCCTGACGCTGACAGCTAAATGGACCTCGTCCTCGGCATGTTTGGATGTCACATTACGCTATCAGATTCCTGCTGAACCCGATAAGTTCAAAGAGGAGAAATACACCCAGTTCTATAAACTGCAAATCGGCGAATCCAAAGCCTACGATGTAGATCCGCAGAGTAGTGAATTCCTGAAGGAAGGTTATTACATTAAAGATAGTTCCCACTTCAAGGGCGAACTGCATGCCGGCGATCATATTCAAACTACATTCACATACTACGCCAAGGAATGCCACATGGAATGGCACATCCAACCTTCTGCTCCGGTTTATATTGACGAGGGTGGCGAACGTTATGACAAGAGTGAGACTGTCCTATGGGGTGCGCCCACTATTGCTCCGTCTTTAGGTTACAAGATTCCTGCGGAAGGTGTGCACATCATCGGATGGAGCCACAGTCCTGCATTGATGAATGAACTGAGCATAACCGATAACTTCCTCATGGTAGAACGGACGCGTTATCCCGTTTATGCCAATGGTCAGGTAGAACATGGTCGCATTACGCTCCAGGATATTCGTGGTTCTAAGGTAGATTCGCTGTCCTACAGCGATACGTTATGCGTGCATCTGTCTCCCGACTCCGGCTACAATGCCTCTGCTTATCCTACGGTTTATGAGTACTACCAAACGATTAAGGGCAAGACCGTGCCTTGTTTGGATGTACAACCTGCTCCTAATCCCGAGGATCGCATCTATAGGTATGTATGTAAGGCACCGTTATTCGTGGATAATCACTTCCTCCAAACGG
This sequence comes from Candidatus Colicola caccequi, assembly GCA_018065205.1. Taxonomy (GTDB): domain Bacteria; phylum Bacteroidota; class Bacteroidia; order Bacteroidales; family Paludibacteraceae; genus Colicola; species Colicola caccequi. The sequence continues at coordinate 2,435 of JAGHTR010000068.1, read as the reverse complement.
ATTATAGCATGTCGATAACTCGTACCTTCCATCACCCGCAGCCCGAAGGCGTAGATGCTCCTGTATTAGCTACTACCAAGCGATTATGGGACAGTATTCAGACTGTTCGCCCTGCTGACCAATTACCTATCCATAAAGGGGAGTATGTAACGGTAGCATCCTATTTAGCAACCGATACGGTGGAGGATTGGTACACGGTCATCCGCGTCGTGGCTAAGAATGCCTCCCATGATACCTTAAAGGTGCAATGGGACTTGACCGATAAGATAAAAGGACCTAACGACAAGAAAATCTACATCCCATGTTACACGTTTGAGGCTCCTGCCTGCGATGTTGAACTGCTGGTGGATTATTACTTGTTGCCCAAACATACCTGCCGGTTCTTTAATTACACGAAGGATAATCATATCGACTCGATAGCGGTTAACTACAACGGTTTACCGATGCCGAAGGATAGCACGATTGGCGTCAGAATGCTGGATATCGTATCAATGTTAGTGGCAAAGAATGATAGCGCTGCCGTTCGTGCAGGTTATTTTGATGGTGACGGCAATTTCCGTCGTATTCCTGCAACGGCTTCTCCAATCAAGATGCCTGATGGACGTTATAAAACCTATTACTCGGTTGTAACACCCGATGCTCCCATGATAATGGGTCTGGTGGATGGTCTGCATATCTTCCTCATGAAAGGCGATTCGGCGTTAGAGTGGGTTGCTCCTTCCGGTGCATTAGAAGGCGATAGTGTACAATTCCATTTGGCTATTAAGGAAGACCATCTGCGCGAAATCATATCCTTAGACTCCGTGCTGATGTACGATGAGGACAACCAACTCGTGTATAAGTTTGTTGGCAATGAGGCATACCATAATGGATTCATTATGCCGAATCGTAGCCTATTCGTATATGTCTTTGCCCATAAGGTAGGCGATTACCATAAGGTAACGTTCCTCAATATCAACAACGATACTCTTTATACGGAAGACTGGTTGCAAGTGGGCGATGAAGTGCATTATCCACTGCCTACACCAACGTATGTGTCTGATACAACGTATCTGCGGTACGACTTTATAGGTTGGACTCCGGCGCTGCATCCTGTTGAGGGCGATGATGTCTATCGCGCTACCTATAAGCAGTATGTGCGTATTGATGAGAAAGAGGATAACACTCCGGCACTAACTCAGTACGATGGGCAAGTGGTAAATGTAGAGTTGCATCGCAAGATGAATCCGCAAAACTACGGCGCTCTTGTGCTGCCGTTCTCATTGCCCATGACCAAGGTGTATGAACTATTTGGCGAAGGCACGCAAGTGGGTGAGTTCTCATCCATGGAGAAGAACGGTAATAACGTCCTAATCAAAGTATGGCCGCTGAATAGTGCGGCTACGATGCAAGCCGGTACGCCGTACCTGATTTTAGTTGGACACTCGGTAGATGAGTTAAGCTTGGATGAGGTGCGTATCGAGCATCGCCTGGATACTGTTTACCAAGAGTGGGCTGAGTTCATACCTCTTTATGCACCATATTGGATGCAGGATCGTGATATGTCTATCTTGTTCCCATTGCAGAATCGTCTCTGTTATCCGTCCAATCCTACCGGACCGTATCGTGCTTTACGAGGCTATTTCCATCTGATAAATGGCGTAGATGCCACGATGCATGTGGATCTGGCTTATGAAGGCGCTAATGCTATTGTGGATCATTTGGAGGCTAATGCTTGTGCCGATCCGGGTGCCGACGAAGCGTCCCTGAACGAAGTCGTTTATATGCCGGCCATGATAGAGTGGATACAGGAAGATACACCGCAGCCACAGGCTCAAAAATGGATATACCAAGGGGCATTGTATATCCGCTATAAGGATGCTATCTATAACGCCTGCGGACAACGAATTCACTAATCACTAAACACTAAAAATATGAAACATTATCATCAACCAACAACCGAATCTATTGAGATGCGTGTAGGGCAAGTAGTTTGTAACAGCCCTGGAGACCCCAGTGAAGGAGGTGCTCCCGCCCGCAAGAAGGGTTTATATGTTTGATTAACGTCAACGTTTCTTTAAAAAAAAGGGTAGCCTATTGGCTATCCTTCTTTTTTGCTCCCCTCATCCCGTTCTCTGTCCCGCATCTTTCATTTACCCTATTGGTATTGACTAATTAGTTAATTGACCATTTGCTTCTTCCTTCCACATCGTTGCCATTACAAAACCAAACAGCTGACTATATAATTTTTCGCCCTTGCGAACATTTTTCACATGTTCCTTCCAGCGCTGTTCCCACATTGCTTTCTTGGTCTCGTCTTTTAATTCCTCATGGGCTTTCGTCAGCACTTCTTTGTAAGCCATTCGGTGTGCCGTCAATTTCTCTGACCAAGCACCTTCATGCTTATGCAAGTAATAGACCTCGTTTTTGCCTACTACAACATGACCATCAGGTAA
>JAGHTR010000167.1 GCA_018065205.1 Candidatus Colicola caccequi | reverse complement strand
AGATGTTCTTACCGCCCAGGTAGAACAACTTACCGCCCAACTGAGGGACAAAACCTCCAATTCTAAAAAGTAAGCTAGCAAGTTTTTGGGTGACAGTGGTGCTATCCATCAGAGGCATGATTTATTAAAACATCTAAAATCCCAACGTCAAACACAGAGGGATTTGATGGATTATGTATGGCGGATTTTGGAGCAAACTTGGGGCCAAATGATTGGTGAATAAGCAGAAAAACATCACCTTTTAGCAAAAAAAGCAAAAAAAACGCACAAAAATTTGCGCAATCCAAAAAATTATTGTATATTTGCACGTTTTTTGGGTCGCGCGGCGTACGTGTACGCAAAAACATATATAAAAAAGAATTAAGAATTAAGCATTGACAAACTTGAAGTCACAATTTGTGACCTCAAATTATGGTTCAACAAGAGGACATTAACTATCATTTAACAACACATAATGTCAAAGCACTCTAACATATCAGTAAGATTAACCCAAGAGACCATTGAGACCTTTGAGTCAATCAAACAAATTGATGAGAATGGTAATGAGTATTGGTTGGCTCGGCCGTTGGCTCGTATATTAGGATATGCTGATTTCCGCAATTTTACGAACGTTATTGAGAAGGCAAAAATTGCTTGCAACAATAGTAGCCATGCGGTATCTGATCATTTCGTTGACGTCACCGAAATGATACCCTTAGCCAAAGGTGCTAATCGCGCCTCGGACTCTTATAAACTTTCTCGTTACGCCTGCTATTTGATTGTTCAAAATGCCGACCCCAATAAGGAGATTGTTGCTCAAGGGCAGACTTATTTTGCTATTCAGACACGTATCGCTGAAGTGCAGCAGATGGAGGTATATCAAAAGTTAACGAGTGAGGAGGAAAAACGTTTGTTCTTGCGTGATGAAATGGCGAAACATAACCTCTTGTTAGCGGATGCTGCTAAAGGAGCGGGAGTGGTTGATCCTAAAGACTACGCCATTTTCCAAAACTTTGGATATAAGGGACTATATGGTGGATTAGATGCACAAGCCATTCATAAGAAGAAGGGACTCAAATCTGGACAAAAGATACTTGACCACATGGGAAGTACAGAATTAGCCGCTAACCTTTTCCGTGCTACTCAAACGGAGGAAAAGATACGTCGTGAGCATATTCATGGCAAAGCGGAAGCCAATATGACCCATTATGCCGTTGGTCGAAAAGTTCGTAAGACCATAGAAGAATTAGGCGGCACTATGCCAGAGAATCTACCGACCGCCGAGAACATCCATGAATTAGAGAAAAAACGCAACACTCCCGAATTGCCGTTCGAAGAAACATTGCCCATCGAATAATCTCTAACTCAAAAATATAAACCCATCAAAATTGCTAAATAAAAAATCACACACAATATGAAAAATCGAATTTATGTATTAATCTTGTCACTCATGATGAGTGTAGGTTTGTTGGCTCAGATGGAAGATCCATTTCAGTCAACGTCCACTTTTGGAGGAAGCGGTAGCCAGTACAGTAGCCAAATTAGTACTGTAGGAGCAACCGATGTCCCCAGTTCTTTTACCACTACCGAAGGCACCGGTACCCATTCCGGACGCACCATCCACAAGCTTGGTGGAGGTAGCGGTATGGACAAAGACCCTGGAAAGCCAGAGCCTATTGGTGAGCCGTTGGTTATGTTACTGTTTGCAGCCGTTGCTGCCGGAGTTGTTTATTTAAGACGCCAAGAGGTGAAATAGTTAAACATAAGAAATTAACAAAAAAACAAACAATATGACAAACACCCTAACATTTGAGTACAACACGATGGATGTGTTTGCAAGTCAATTAGTAGAGTTGATTCGCGCATCCAAAGCCGTAAAAGTTATTGATAGTCCGTATGACCCTCAGGCCGTACGCCGCATTCAACGTGCAGCGAAAGAGCCGATGACGCATATTGACCGCACAAAATTGTGGGATTGATGTTCGAACTATTATTCTCACAAACGGCGCAAAAGGATGTCCTGTATTTTAAGCGCCTTGGCAATAAAACCTTAATTGCTAAAATTGATCGTCTTTTGGAAGAAGTGGAGCAACATCCTTTTTCAGGAACAGGTCGTCCTGAAATTCTCCGGTATGAGTTGGCAGGCTTTATGAGTCGCCGCATCAATAGTGAACACCGTCTGGTGTATCGTGTCAACGAAGAAGCACAGACCGTAGAAATCATTACCATGAAGGGGCATTACAAAAAGCTATAACTCAAAAAACACAAATAATTTTGAAAAAAATGACACAGAAGGCAAATACATCAATTAACCTATGAAACATTTAATCAAAATATCCGACCAATTTGGGACAGAGTTCCGCACACGTTCTTTAGTGGAACGTTTGGGTCAGACTTTGGTTCCGCAGGATGAATATATGTTTGATATGGCAGGAATAGAAATGATTTCTCGTTCTGCTGCAGATGAGTTATACAACATTGTATCGACCAATCACGTAGAGCTCATTCACATGTCACCATTTGTGCTGCAAATGTATGATGCTGTTAAATTGGGACGTTTCCAGCCACGCAAGCATGAAAATAGTGATGTACAGTTTGTTCATTGTTCAGACATCAATCAGTTAGCTACCTGCTTATAATCAATAAAATATAACCCAATCAATAATCATTATATTTAACACACTAAAACAATGATAGATAAAGTTCAATATTGGAAGGACTTGGCAGACGAAGATTTGTTAGTAGCAGAAGATCTGCTTAAAACCAAACATTGGTTATATGTGGGTTTTATGTGTCATCAAGCTATAGAAAAGATTGAAAAGGCCTATTGGTGTGCCAAGAAATCAGACATAGAGGCACCTTATACACACAATATTCACTTGTTGGCAGAATCATCTGGCCTATCTGCAAAAATGACAACAGCCCAATTGCATTTTCTACATATAATGTTGCCTCTAAATATCGAGGCACGCTATCCCGATTACAAGAGTTCAGTAGCGGCAAGTCTTAACGAAGCGCGTTGCATTGACATATTAACTACAACAAAAGATTTAGTAGCATGGATAAAGAGTATGTGTTAGATATTGTACGCCAGTATAAAATGGCATTAAAACCGTTTTTCCGCAATGCCAAAGTGTATTTATATGGTTCATATAGCAAAGGTACTGCCCATAAGGACAGTGATATTGATGTGGCAGTTGTAATTCCTGAATGCAAAGCAGATTGGTTAGATACTAGTGCTATGTTATGGGATATATCCACAACCATCAATTCGCTTATTGAGCCGGTGTTATTGGAAAAAAAGCACCCTACGCCCTTATACGATGATGTGATGCGAACCGGCATCGCCATTTGATTTAGAAACATTAACAACAAAAATAATAAACAATTATGAAACACTTATTTTCTTTTCGGCAAAGACCGAATGAGACACTAACCCACTCTACTACCCGTGGTCTTAACGGGGGTAGAACGGTAGTAGAGACTACTGTTAAAGGTCTATCATCCCCCTTTAGGGGGCTTGGGGGCTCCACTGTGCATCGTGCATTGTGCATCGTCAACCTTCTAATTGCCCTCAGTTTTGGCTTCTCACCCAATGCGTGGGCGGCTGTCTCAGTAAAGAACACATCGTATGTTTATTTTAATCCTTCAGCAAGTAGCTGGGATAGTTATTCGTACATTTATCTAACAATTGGAGAAGCATGGGGTTGGAAGATGAAGTCTGTTTCAAATACAAAGTTGAGAGTTTGTTCGACTGACGAATACAACAATTCCGGAATCCGTCTATTTGCTCCGACATCTGACTGGGGAGATAAGAATACTAATATGGGGGGATGGGAAAATATGAAAAACCATGCTAGCAATATAACAGACTGGTATGGAAGCGATTGGACATTTAAGTCAAACGAATATAATATATTGACACTTAATAAGCAAGGTTCAGTATCAAGTCTTGCAACAATTACCCCAACTTATTTAGGTAATTCAATAAGTGCCATGAACAAAACCCAAACTATCAAAGCGAAGGTTTCTACTAATGGCGGTTCTTCATATTCAGAGGCAAATACTCCCGGTAAGTTGACAGGTTCTTCGAAAAAGTTCTCTAATTACAATACTTGCGAAACAGGTACTTCTTGTACATTAAATGCAGGCTATTCTTCCACAACGATTGTAACGGGTTACACCGCCACCACAACCTTGACTGCAGCAGATGCGACAGGATACACGTTTGTGGCATGGTATAAGGGTAGTACACAAGTACCTACTAGTAAATCAATTACTATTTATCCGACAGATGGAGCAACCTATTATGCTTATTACAAGGCCAATGGATACCAAGTTAAATTTGATGGCAATGGCGCTACTTCTGGCTCTATGGACAATGAGCAATATTATTATGGAGTATCTAAGAATTTAACAACGAA
>JAGHTR010000071.1 GCA_018065205.1 Candidatus Colicola caccequi | reverse complement strand
CCTTAATTCCGCAACACTTTGATTTAAATTAATTTATAAGTTCCTGAGCAACAAAAAGTTGCCCAGGATTTTGCCATGTCAGAATTTTCACTTATCTTAGTGTTGCAAAAAGAAAACAAGCAAAACTCTAATATGACATGGCAAAAACGCCTTTTTCAATATGTCTTTGCTCCATTTTATGTCTGGAGCGGGACAACCTCCATTTCTGTCCCGGAGGTAAGGACAACAGCTTATTGCAGATAACTCAACAAATATCGAGGCGATTGGAAAAACAGTCCGGTATCAGGGTTTAAGAGTTTCTCAAACATCTCTGACTTATAGACCTTATCCATCGCATCTTCCAGGGATAGATGTTGCTCGTCTATCAATATTTGGATCATCTGAGCCATTACACGTTGACGCGTGTACTGAAACTCTGCTTGGGTCGTCATCATAACTTTTTCAATTTTGCAATTGCTTTATCTGTTCCAAAGAAATACTGGTAGGTGATACCTTGCATGTATTTCAAGTTTTCCAAGAATTGCTCCAATGTAATATCGCCAGCCTCATACTTACTGATTTGGACGCCTACACGATCATTGGCAATCGGTCCATAGACGATGTCATAATCATGTGCGGGCAACTTTGACGGATTGTTGCGATTAAGAAAGATAAATTCTGCCCACTCGCGGCTATATCCCTCAAAGCGTAGCACCTTTAATTCTCCGGATTGTAAAACAGCCTCATCAAACTCATACACATTCATTACAGGCACTCCACCCTCAATCAACGCCTTAAATTCACCCATACGCTGTGCTTGAAAGCGATCTGCACTTAGGTAGAAGCCACGACCAAAATCTTTATTCGGACGAGACTTCTGCAAATCGATTTGCTCAATATAGACAGTTGAGCCATGATACAATTTCATTGTATACTTCCTCCTTTCCTGTGGCAATAAGTAACTAAACTATCCACCATATCATCAAAAGACTGGGTGTGCATCACGTCGTAGTAATCGTGTGCCAAACTAATGCCTCCGTACTGCTTCAAATAACTATACGCCGCGGACTCCGAGAGTGCGTAGCGATGTGCAAAAGCAGCTATCAAAATGATGATATACTCAGCTATGTCGTTAGGATGTATCATAACATTTGCAACTTTTGGGCTGCAAAGTTACGATTTTTTTTTGAAAAAAGCAAATATTTTAACGGAAATCTGCGAAATTTCTGCATTTTTATGCAAAAATGACACATTTTCTCCCCTTCCCGCTGGGTTTTCCCCGTTTCCTCTTGCTCAATCCTCCCATAAGGTGAAAGACAAAAAAAAATTAACATAGAAAAGGTTTAGGTTTTTGAAGATTGACTTTGTCAATGGTGCGAAGGGTCGCAAGGATAACAACACGAGGAACGGCAGAGGGTATGGGTAGAGGTGGAGAGGTCGGCTACAATTATTAGCAGTTGAAAAAGGCTTAATAATAGGCTCTCTCCCTCGCCTCGCTGACTTCTCATAACTTTATTCCGGTCAGCTTCGGCTCGGTCGTTCGCCTATTATTTCTCGCTGTGGATGCTATCGACGTTAGGCTGTGCCTACCTTATACCATCTTACGCGAATTTTCTTCTGCTGTGGCTCCTACTGCTCCTACGGTTTGTACGAGCTTACGCACTTTAGCCCTCACTCCCATTTCATTGGGAGGAAATCCGATGCCCCTAAAAATTTTATAAAGGTAGGCGATAAAATTTTTGCTCTTTGGCAGCCGGGGTGACTTTAAGGAGCACCTCACCGGTGCGGGTGGCTCAACCCCTTATGTTCCCCTTACGATTAAGGGGATAAAAGCGCTTAACCAGTCATCGTTCATTTGAAACCAGACCAAAATAAACTCTTCCTTGGCGTAAGGATGGACGAGTTATATAAACAGATACTTATTGGTTTTCGGGCAGAATACCAAAATCGAAAGAAATACCAATTAAGAATTGGCTTAACGTGCTCACAATTTCATTTGTCCAAGGGGATGTTCAACAAACGTTTGAAACAAGCCATTAGCGATACGAGTTGACACACCCTTTCCGGTGCAAAGTTAGAGTTATCTATCGAGGGGAAAAGGTCAGGTGAATTTTGTACCGTGCCTCAAAAATCTCCACCTCGCCACGGCAAGACTTCACTTCGTTCAGTTCTCGCTGTGGCAGGTAGTATTTTTGACAAAAACCTTGTCTTGCTCGCTATGCGATAACACTCGTAAAGCACCGTAAAGGTTATATCAAACGCTAACGGCTTTAAACGCAAGTTAAACATTAAAAACAAATAAAATTATGGCACAGTTAAGTATTTCTTTTGGTTTCGATTTTGGCAATCTGCCTCTCAACAAACAAGTAAATGTAAAGGTTGCTCACCGCTCCAGCATTACCGCAAAAGTTAGCGATTGGAACGATGACGATTTATATGAGGACATTGAGGACTTTGATGTTACCGACCAATCTTGGCGGTCTATTGTTGCACGTTATTAAATTATTTACGATATGAGACAATTTTATATGTACGAGATTTTGAGAGCCCTTGAGGCAGAACTTGGAGAGGGCGCGTTTTCAGTTTATGAGTGGTACTGCAAGACCTACAGCGTGGGCGCAGAAGATATTGCCCCATCTATTGTGGCTTTTGAGGTGCTTGGTGAGGGGTAAAGGAGGGCGAAAGTCCTCCTTTTTTTTGACTATGGCGGAGCTCGCTTGCCGGGTGGCGCGCTCGCTATGAGGGGAAAGGTGGCAAAAAAATGCGGTTTTTTGCCGGCAACAGCCAACAAAAAACGTGGAGTACAGACGTTGTACTGCTTTTTCTTGCTTATTTCGTTGATTTTGTGTATCTTTGCACAGTTTTTTAACCACCTTAATTATGAACGAGAAAGTTTGTGTTTACTTGGAATTGCCGGACTATTTAGCCCAGTGGTATGCGTATCAGTGTAGAGAGCACCATTTTGTGGATGATGACATCTGCCCAATTGATCCGTACCGCACACTCACTCCTGTGGATCCTATAAAGGGTTCGCAGGAGTGCCTCATCTTAAAACGGTTTCTGAAAAAACAACCAACTGCTATTCCGGAACCTATCCCTGAGAAAGCGAATTTGGCTATTGCTATTCCCTATTTCCAAGAACGTGACCCACGCGTCTATAACTACCTTGGTCCTCACGCTAAAGCGAAGTTGGGCAAAACGATTGCTGAAAGCTTCCGTATTTGCCTTTGGGATGAGATACACCAGTTCGCAGCTTGGACGCGTAGGCAGGACGAAACCATTTTTTGCTTTATGGAGAACCATGGTATCGCTTGCAACGAAACCAATTGGAATGCCATCGCGAAAGTGTACCAACGGATGAGGAATGTTTATAATGTGCAAAAAAGTCGCAAAAAACGTTCGAGTTCGAGACGGTAAAAAATGATTTCGTAATTCGTGCTAAGTTGTGTAATAAGTGTTAATATATCGCTATGGAACCCAAATTCGCTTTGCCGGGCATACGCACCATTGAATATGTCAATGCCGATAAGTTGCCGAATGATCTTACTCTCATGCGCCAAGCGCGTATGCCCATCATTATTTATACCCAACGCACACCTATACCATTCGCAGGCGAGCCCACGTGTGAGACCGAATCAGCCAATGAAAACAAAGGCAAACGGCAGACGGTAACACTATCCTTTCAGTCCACTATTACATTGCCGGAGGAATTTCCACTTGCCTTTGTTGTCACTGACCAAACAGGTCAGACTTGGCTGGTGGGTTTGCCGGAGGAACCTTATCCTTTGGTTACTTCCGTTCAAACGTTCGGACAGCCGGAGGGCGACATCCACGCACTCAACGTGGAGGTGAGTTTCACTGCTCCTGAGGCGTTGATTCCTGTTTCTATTGCCTAATTCCAGTCTTTTCCCGTAGGGGAACTTTGTTGTAATTTTGCGTCGTAATTCATTTTAATACGATGCAAAACTATCATTTACACCTCAAAGGCTATGTCGGCGGTTACGACTTTGATAAGAACTACGTTGACTATGTTCTTGAGAAGAACGCAGGCAAACCTGTAGCCGTTCTTATTGACTCTCTCGGTGGCTCACTCGCTACCGCCCTTTCTATTACGTCATCTTTTCGTAATCATGGTGATGTTACCGTTCATTTCGTTGGCATGAACGCCTCGGCTGCAACGATAGCATCCCTTGGTGCGAAACATATCACCATCGACGCAAGCGCGATGTATCTCGTTCATAAATGTTCGACGGAATTTTTCCGTTGGGCTTCGCTCAATGCAGATCAACTGGACGCACAGATTGCTACTCTAGAGCAGATGAAAACTGATTTGGAGAAAATGGATGCCAATGTTGCCTCCATGTATGCCAAGAAGTGCAAGAAAACCACAGCTGAAATGCTCGACCTCATGAAGGTGGGAGGTTGGCTTACTGCTAAGGAAGCCCTTGACTGGGGATTCGTGGATGAGGTGACCGATGCTGAGGAAGACGCTGCGCCTGTCCTCACTGATTCCGTAGCTACTGCTATGGCGTCAGTCGGTATGCCCATCCCGAATTTGCCCGTACAAGCCGGACAGGAATCTCAATTCTCTCGTTTCTTGAACGCTATCGCAGGACTTTTTAAGCCTGCTGAAGCTAAAGTCAAACAACCAACCCAAAATACAGATCCTATGAATAAGTTTCCTTTGATTGTCGCAGCACTCGCAATTGAGGCGCTGCAAGTGGTTGATGGCAATGTGACTTTGACGGAGGCACAATGTGACGCTTTAGAGGCATTCCTCAAAGAGCAGAACACCAAAGCGGACTCCGCACAAGCAGCCATCACTGAGAAGGACGGCATTATCGCACAGCGTGATGCCACTATCAAGGAGCAAGAGCAGAAGATTTCTGCCCAAGCCGACCTTCTCAAAAATGCACCGGGAGCTGGCAGTTCCCAAGTTCTCAACAATGGTAATTCGGAAGCACAGCCGGATGGTATCAAAGACTTTGTCACTGTTACCAATGCCGCGCAAGAGTTGCTCAGTGAATTGCCCGATTAAGTAACCCCCTAAACTATTACGTATATGGCAGGTAAACTAACTTTCACTTTACAACAATACCAAGAGGCTGCTACCAAGTACCGTCCGGAACTTCTGATGCTGCCTATTCTTGGTTCCAAGGCAACCCTACAATATATGACGGGTCGCCCCGGTATTCGTTCCAAGGAGCGAGTTGGTGCCATTGAGTATGATGCTCAATTTGGACCATACGATCCTAATCGTCGCTCCAATGCGGATTTGAAACTGGATTTCCGCACGCTGGAAACCCACTTCGGTTCCGTAGTTGCTGATTTTGAGCCGAACAAAGCCATTGGCACCCTGCTTGGCATGGGTATGACCAAGGGTGACGGACAGATGCAGACACCAACCGCTAAACACGTGTTGGCTCTTATGACCAAATCGCTGTCCTTCCACCTCAATGAGGCTATTTGGTCAGGCGTCCGTAACGATAGCGGTACGGCTACCAAAGATTTGTTCGACGGCTTTGACACCATCACCTCTAAAGAGATTACGGCTGGTAACCTCTCCGCTGCTAAAGGTAACTACCTGAAGATGACGGAGAAGATTACAAAAGCCAATGCGTGCGATGTGCTTAAAGACATCCTCTTTAACTTAGACCCACACTTGCGCGAACAGCAATTGTATTGCTATTGCTCGCAGGAGTTGGCAGACATGTACAACGAATCCTATCAACTCACCCACGGTGGGCTGCCTTACAACCAACGCTATCAGCAAAACGCTGTCGAAGGTTCGGATGGCAAGTTGATCTTGATTCCGTTGGCTAACAAGACAGGTTCTAAGTTCCTCCACATCACTCCTAAGAGCAACATGCTCTATGGCTATGACACGATGTCGGATGAGGCTTCTCTGCTTGTTAAGGAGTACGCTCCTTTCGTTCTGACCTACGTCGCCACGATGTTCTTTGGTGTTCAGTTCGAAAGTATCGACAAACGCCGTTTCAAAGCCATTGAGCTTATCTAATCACACACTCTGCACCCTTCGGGGTGCGGAGATTTGTCTAACCCTAAATGTCACAGTATATGTCTAATTGTAAGAATTTCCAACGCTCTCTGAGCTGGTGCCCCGGCACTCCGGAACTTCCCGGCATTAAACGTCGCATTTTCTATCTCTCTAAAAGTGAGATTGTGAAATGGCCTACGTTGCCTACGGACGAAAAAGGTCGTCCTACCTCTGCTGTTTACCAAGGGAACTTCCTGCTTGCCGCTGATGCCACTTGGAAGCATATTGATGTGCTGCCCGATAAGTGCCAAGTCACTTCCGAAGCACAAGGTGAGTTCCCAAGCCAGTTGCAACTCAATAAGTTGACCGCTGTTCACCCTGCTGTAGGTGAGGAGGCATCCGCTGCTGCCGCTTATATCAATAACACCGATAATGTATTCCTCGTTGAGGACATGAAAGGCAAGTTCCGTGTTATTGGTTGCGACCGCTACACCACCAAAGCCACGGTAGCGCAAGACCTTGGTCAAGGGGCTACCGGCACCACCTCTACCACTATCAATGCAGAGGCATCGGATGTCGTTCCTGCTCCCTTCTATGAAGGCGAAATCGTTACCGAAGAAGGTACGATTAATGAGGCACAGCCCGAACCGGAGCCACAACCCGAACCTCAGAATGAGGGCAACGATAACCAAGAGGCGTAATCATGAGTTTGTTCACGCCATCGGAGATTGGAATCGGCGACTCCCCGAAAGGTGGAGCCGTCGTTTCTGCTCCTAAAGATATCTTTGCCGAAAAGACCTCCCGTAAGGATTGGCGCAAGAAAGAGGGGGACGACACCGCACGTTGCGATCTATCGGTAGAACGCATCGTTATTCAGCCCCACGCAAAGGAGCTGATGGTGGTGTCCCTTTGGAAGAAGTCCATCAAAGGCAGGCATTTGACAGAGATTAAGGAGGACGATAGCATGGTGGAGGTGTTCGCCAGTAAGATGACCGATGTTATTAGGCGCATACTGGGTACGCACCTTAATAACGGCACTTGGGCGATTTGCGCCACTCCGAAGCGGCGTCATCTGACTATGAACTTCGCTTGTAGAATAGCCGCTAAGATTGCTTCCAATCTTGGTTTGCGCTATTACGAAGATGTCGCACTCTCTGATACTCGCGAACGTGTCAATAAGGTCTATACGCTGGGCGTATTGCCCGACGAACCCAATCTTATTGTATTCGATGATTTCGTCACGACAGGCTCCACGTTGCTATCTATGAAACGTTTATTAGAACCACTCGGCAAGACACTCGTGTTCTTTGTCGGGATAAATAACAATATGTAATATGGATCATGAATTGACTACAAAAGTGCAGAATTGGTTACAAACCCCTGCATCAAAACGCGACCTTATGCAAGGCGCTACGTATTTACTCCAGTTGTCGGGTAACCGCATCATGTACCGCAACATTAGCGCCAACCCCAAGCGACATGCCGATGATATCGCCTATCAGTTGCAGAAGTATCTTAACTTCCGCATACAGTCGCTTACGCACGACCAAGTAGAGGCCATGCAGAAAGAGGTTGACACGATTGTTGCAAAGGATCATTTGGATGTACCCGTCAAGACAGCTGCCGAAAAGAAGGCAGCAGCCGAGGAGTTCAAGAAAGGCAAACGCACCGACCACGATTCGTTGCCGGAGAATATCCAAGCTTGCTTTAAGAACAACCTCGCTATTCTCCAAAAGATGCGTAACTTGCACACCAAGTTACAACTTTTGAGCACGAAAGAGACCACCTGCCCCGATTCGGAGCGTTACCCTTTCCTTAAAGACCTTATCGCCTTGGATAAGGAGTATCACGCCAATTGGAAGAAGTATGACGAGTTCGTCATTGAGACCAAGAAGAAATGAGGAGAGGTGTTGCCATAGAAGACTATCTGAAACCGTTGGAGAACGCACCTTTGCAGTGCTACCTTACCAACGTGCTTCAGGTAGCCGATGTGGTGGAATGGGTGCTAAAGCAGGTGGGTAAATCTACTATTTGGCAAACCTCGTTCTCTATTTCGGAGGAGTTCTTGCGTCGCCTTTATTTCATATCCAAATCGGGGCTGGTTGACCGCATCAACCTTGTGCTCGATTTTAAGGCGACTAATAAGACCCTCAAACTATGGTCATTTCTCACGCAGGTTATTGAGACTACATATTTGGCTGATAACCATTCTAAAGTGATTCTCATCAAAGCAGAATCGGGACAGACCGTCTCGATTATTACGTCTCAAAACCTGACACGTGGTAACCGTATGGAGTCCGCTGTGGTCACGACTGACCCATCCGTTTTTTCTGTTTTCCTTGCGGACATGGAAGACCTAATCCAAAACCACTCCGTGCCTCTCACGGAGCTGCTTAACGAAAAAATCGAACATGCAAGCAATCCATCTATCGACAGCGCAGATGATGATGCAACGCCCGGATCCTGTTGACCTTACCGTGTGGCGGTCGGACGGGGCTATCCTCACCTATGAGAATTGCATCTCACTCAAATACGATTTTTACGCTGGAACCCGAACCATCAAGCTACTTGCGTCTAATCAAGTTAGGCGCGTGCGTGATGTGTGCATACGCTCCATCAATGGTTTGGAGGTCTTTCTATAGAACGCTCGTCGCTCTTACCTTGCAGGTGGCGTATATTACAGCCCTTTGCTGTACCGGCTTAGTTGTGCCGTCGCACAAGGTGTTTGCGTGTACCTCCGGTGGCTCTTGCAGAGTGCCTGCCTATATCCTCGCACGCAATAGTCCTGAGCGCGATGTTTACCTACGGTCTGCCGATGCTCGCGGCGCGATGTTTACCTGCGGTGCTACGATTACAGCCCTTTGCTGTACCGGCTGTCTTTTATTCATTTACGAAAAACCCTTATCTTTGCACCATAAATCAGAACACTATGGATTTTTCTTTCAATTCAATAGAGCTGCTGCACAACGTACAGGCGCGTGTGGTATTCCATACGGACAGCAGCACCATCTTTAGAGAGGATGGCGACATACCCGAACGTATCTTAGACAAAAGAACGTCCTACATCCCTTGGGGAGGGGATGACGATTTACCCTTCCATATTCTTGAAAAGATAGAGGCAGATGAAACTCTCTCCACCTGCCAACTTTTCAATGCTGAAGTCTGCTATGGTGCCGGTCTTACCTATAAGACGGACGACTGCTCCAAACAAGTCAAGCAGGAGGTGGACGACTTCTGTATGGATAATAATATGGCAGGGTACTTCTTAGGGGTATGTCAGGACTTTAAGCACTTTGGATGGTGCGTGACCGTACTCGTCTTTAACGCAGAGCACACCAAGATAGTGCGCGTACTGCGGAAGGAAGCGGCATACTGTCGTTTCACCAAGGCGGACAATCACGGCCGTATCCATGAAGTGCTTTATGCCAATTGGCGCAATCCGGTGCAAGCAGAGGATGTGGAGCACATTCCTTTGTTGGACTTTAACTCCCCATGGTATGATTTGCAGTGTAGGCTCGCCTCCGGCTCTAAGGACTGCAAATTTGCGGTCGTTACACGTATTCCAACACCCGATAGCACCTACTATCCAATACCTCACTACGCTTCTTTGTTTAAGTCTAAATGGTACGACATTAAGCAACTTATTGCTACCGCTAAAAAGGCGAAGCTGGAGAACTCGGCTCCCATCAAATACCACATCGAGGTATCGGATAAGTATTGGCAAGGTATCTTCAAAACAGAGGGCATTACCGACCCAAAGAAGATGCAGGATCGCGTCAATGCCGAAAAGAAGAAAATCATCGACTTTCTCACCGGTGCCGAGAACGCAGGCAAAGCTTGGTTCTCTACCTTCTATATTACTCCTGATGGGAAGGAGCAACACGATGTGGTCATCAATAAAGTGGATGATACTAAAGAAGGCGGTGATTGGGAAAGCGATATACAAGAGGCGGTGAATATGGTATGTTTCACCATGCGTGTACACTCTAACCTCGTTGGTTCGGTGCCGGGAAAGGCGCAAACCAATAATTCCGGCTCTGATAAGAGGGAACTCTATACCATCGCCCAAGCCCTACAAAAGCCCTACCATGATTTGCTGTTTATCCCTCATCGTATGATTATCCGCTACAATAAGTGGGAGGGTGTGACAGTGGATTGTCCCTTTGTTATGCTCACTACCTTAGATGAACATAAAGACGCTAAACAAGTAACCACCAATAACCAAGACGATGCTGATAAAGAATGATACTGAGATTAGGCAGTTTGTGCCTAATGCGTTTGCAACGTGTGAGGGTGAGAAATCACTCTTTGACAAGCTGCAACCATATTTGAATATTGCCGAACGATGGCTGTCTGACAATGTAGTCGGTAAAGAATTACTGACTACGTTGGCAAGTACTGCAGAAGATGACGAAAGAAAAGTTGTTTGCTGCCAAATAGTGGCTGCTGATGCCTTTCAGCGCGCCATACCTTCCTTAGACCTTGTGCTCACTCCCAATGGCTTTGGCATAGTCAGTAACGGCAACGTAGCCCCGGCAAGTTCGGAACGCGTCAAGACTCTTTCCGAGTCCTTGACTGCTTCCCGTGACGAACTCATACACACGTTGCTGTTACTGCTTTCCAAAGACGCTGATTGGAGAACGTCAGCACAAGGCATGTACTTTGGTGCCACCTTGTTCCCGAATTTGGAACTGGTAAGGTTGGCTGGGCGTACATCGGATGTGTGGCGCAACTATCAAACGCTTCGTCAGCAGATCATTTCTATAGAAGATGAACTGGCTGAGAGGTATATATCACAGGCGATATATACACGCTTACGTCAGCATGTTCTTGAAGATGGCGTAAAGCCGGAAGAACTGCCACTGGTTCGGTTGCTAAAGCAGACGGAGTTGGAACTTGTGGCAGGCAAACAACTCAATGTGCCTCGGCTCATTTCTTTGGTTCAGCGCATCAGAGAGGATGAGCAGAATTTCCCGGAATGGAAAACGTCACCTACTGCAGAACTTTTCAGCCGGCAGTCGTTCCAAAATGAAAAGCATAGTGGTGGTTATTGGTGGTAGCGTATGGATACAATCAACTTAATAGTGCCCACTTGTTGGCAGGAACTCACACCGAAACAACTTCGGTATGTGTATTTTCTTCTTTCGGAAGGTTATGACCCCGTAACCGTTAAGACCTATTGCCTTTGCCGGTGGTCGGGGTTGGAGATTATTGAGCCGTATGGTGATGGCTATACCGTCCGTTTTGCGTACAATCTGCATCACATTACAGCGTCACAGGTGGCTGCTCTAATTCGGCACCTCGATTGGTTGGAGCAACTGCCTACGGTACCGATACGGCTCACAGAAATAGGTGGGCATAAAGCCGCACCGTATGACTTGGCAGGGGTGGAATTTCAAAATTATTTGTATTGCGATAACCTCTATCAAGGTTACCTCCATACGCAGAATACCGACCTACTGCAAGAGATGGCCAGTATTCTTTATGATGCGGAAGGGCTGGTGTGCTCTCCGGAAGAAAGGATATCTATTTTCTATTGGTTTGCTTCCGTAAAGGCGTACTTTGCGCGCAAGTTTACGCATTTCTTTACGTCAGGACGCACTTCTGAGGTGGGTGATATTCAAGCCCAACTCACCGAGCAGACCAATTCGCAGATCCGGGCACTGACCAAAGGCGATATCACCAAAGAGAAAGAAGTGCTTACTATGGATGTGTGGCGGGCATTGACGGAGTTGGATGCCCAAGCCGCTGATTATGAAGATATGCAACGCCAAATGAAGAATGTATGAATACCGCTACTAATTGGGATGCCAGTGCTTTTTTTAAGGGGCTGGTGGAGCACAATAAATTGGCTCTTGAAAAAGGTTTTATTTTTGTTCGGGTGTCCGGCGCAAGCGACTTTCAGGAACTGCTTAGCCGACAGTCGGGGGTGGCTTTCGTTTGTGTCGATGACATCTCTGAGGGCTACATTGAGATGAATAACTCACCGCGTACGCGCCGTGTTAAATCGGTCTATGTAGCCATGAAGCACCCCGTTGATGACTTGGTTCGTCGGCAGGCATGTATGGACGTTATGAGAGAGTTGTTCCGGCAGTTTATGAGTAAACTGACATTGGAAGCAACACGCCTTCAGGAAGGCTTCTTGTATATTGATCCACGCATTCGTTTCACGGAAGTTCCTGAGTACTTTGCTTCAGGGTTCGCCTGTGCAAAGTTCCAAGTCGCAGTTGACCAGTTCACCGACCTTCGTTTTAATCAGGAGGAATGGGTATGATATACACGGAAGAACAACTCAATCAAATTGAGTATTACGCATCTATTTATCTCCGTATTACCGATATGGCGTTAATACTGGAGCTCAAAGCAGAGGAACTTAGGCAGGACATCCACACCGAAGGTTCACCTGCTTATGTGGCTTACCATAAAGGGAAGGCCACATCTAAGGTTCAACTACACGCACAAGAAATGACCCTCGCTAAAGTCGGTTCTCCGTTGGCATTGGAGAATGCACGCAAGAACCTGATGGATATGGAGGATGATGAATAACTATGCCAAGACCCGCGATTTTACAAGTATGCCAGCAGGACCTCTTTACCAATGAGGCACAACTGCAACAACGCTATAGCCCTGACCAAATAGAGCGATTGATTCGGCTTAGGGATATGTACACATGGTTCATATCGAATCCCGATTCCAAAGACCGCCAATTTATCGAAACGGTTATCTCACGGCATAAAGTGTCTAAGCCTATGGCTTATTCAGACCTTGCCGTCATTAAGGCATTGCTGCCGGTTTTGAGTTCCGCTTCGCGTGACTTCCATCGTTTCCGCTATAATGAAATGATATTGGAAACGTACCAAATGGCAAAGGCAAGGAAGGATACCAAAACCATGGAGAAAGCCGCTTCGTCTTACGCCAAATACAATCGTGTGGATGTGGAGGATGAGCAGGCGGTGCCTTATGATGACATCGTTATCCAACCCTTTACGGCTACGTCTGATCCGCGCGTGTTGGGTATTCCTGTTATCCCCAATATCAAAGTCAAGATTCAACAGATGATTACCAAATACCGCCGTGAGTGCATGGATATTGAGGATGTGGACTATGAGGAGGCGGATTTGGAAGAAAAGGAATTGTTCCCCATCGAGGAGGACGAAATCAAGGAGGAGAGCCATGGCTGATGTATATTTCAATGACCCCCAACGGATGACCCAGTTGGTGGGTGCGCATACGTCGGTGATTGTAGCCGGACGACGCACAGGTAAGACCGATAGTATCGCGTCCCCCTTTGTGTTACGCAATATGCAACGAATGCCAGGCAGTACAGGTGGCATTGTGGTGCCTACCTTCAAGCACGGACTGACCAACACCATTCCCGGACTGCTTGCTGCTTGGCGTCGGTGGGGCTACAAAGACGGCATTCACTTTGTTGTCGGTAAGAAACCGCCTAAGGGGTTCAAGCCGGCTATTACGGAACCGGTCGAATATGAACACGTCATATCCTTTTACAACGGCTCTCGTGCGATTATAATCTCCCAAGACCGTCCCGGTTCCAGTAACTCACTGACGCTGTCGTGGCTGCTCATAGACGAAGCAAAGTTCATTGACTATGAGAAGCTGAAGGACGAAACACTGCCTGCCAATGGTGGCATTAAGTCGTACTTTGGTAGGCACTCCTTTAATCACTCGGTGATGATACTGAGTGATATGCCACAGACAAAGGCAGGTTCGTGGTTCTTGCACTATAAGGACAAGATGGATGAGGAACTCATTGAGACCATCAAAGGCACTATCTATGAGATTTGGAGGTTGAAAGAGAGGGTGCGTGATTTGCGCAAACACAATAAGCCCGTACCACCGCACCTTAAAAAGGAAATTCGCCACTTAGATAAGCAGCTCAATCAGATGCGCTCGGTTGCCGTGTACTATAAAGAGTACAGTTCCATTGAGAACCTACAACTGCTTGGTGAGAACTACATCAAGCAGATGAAGCGTGACCTCACGCCTAAGACCTTTCAAACCTCCATCCTTTGTATGCGCTTGGGCATCGCTAAAGACGGATTCTATTCGTCCATGAAGGAGATGCACAAATACAATGCGTCTGATTTTGAGTATTTGGATAGTCTTGGTTGGGACTATAATCCGGCTGCGCTCGATAGCAGAGCGGATAAAGATGTTAATCCGGACGCGCCTATCTGCATTGGTATGGACTATAATGCCAATATCAACTGGATAGTCGCTGGGCAGCCGGTGGGTAAACGGCTTAATGTGATTAAGTCCTTTTACACCAAGTTTGAACGCAAGTTGCCTGCGCTGGTGGATGACTTTTGCACCTACTACGCCAACCACCGCAATAAGACAGTGGTATTCTATTACGATACGACCGCGCTGGGTAGCAACTACGCTGTTAATACGCAAGATTTCCAATGGGTGGTGTGCCATGAGTTTGAGAGGCATGGGTGGACGGTGGTTCCTGTGTACCTTGGCAATCCGATGAGGCACGATGAAAAGTATCTGCTCATCAACCAAGGTTTTTCCGGAAAGCAACGCTTGATGCCGTTCTTTAATAGGCAGAACAATGATGACCTTATCTTGGCTATACAGACAGCAGGGGTGACACGTGGGCGCAATGGTTTCCATAAGGACAAGGGAGGCGAAAAACTCGCCGAGACTGAGGAGGACTTATTACAACATCGTACGGACGGAACGGACGCTTTTGATACACTCTATATTGGGTGCGAGAAGTTCCCACAGAGTACCTATAGTTTGATGAATTTCTCAGGTGTTCAATAGGTGTTTTTCTTACTATGGGCGTTACCAAAATGGTCGGGCTTTGCATGGGTTCCGCACATAAATGTACACTTTTAGTCCATTACAATCCCTAACGCATTATTTATAGTAAAATTGCCACTTTTAGTTGCAAAACACAAAAAAAGTGAATTTTTTTTACATTTTTTTGGAGATACTGTCAATTTGTGGCAGTATCTTTTTGTAATTTTGCAGCGGAATTTGAAATCCTTGGTTCGCCAAGGAGTTAAGTTAACTTAATTACTAACCCCTTAATCTCACAAGCTATGAGGAAAGGAAAAAAAAAAGAGTTGGTTTGTGCGCAGTTCGAAATGCGCACCTGCCAACAAGGTCATGCGAGAGATTCTCCACAGGGAGAAGTTCGATCGCTGGTTACGGTTACACGAACGAGACGCAACGAACCTCGCAAGTGTGTGCAAGTATTACGAAAACATCGTTTTTGAGCACTTAAAACCACCGGGAATATGAGTTTTTTGTGCAGAATGAGGGCAAAAATACTACAAATAGTATTTTATTTTTGCATATACGGATTTTTTTTCGTAATTTTGCACGAAATTTTGAGAATATGATGCAGACAACGCGTATCTACACTATCGGAACCGGACACTCTATGCAGCGTAGGAACTATGTGCTGACTGCTCACACCAAAAATAGGTGTGGGCCGTTACCGTTCCTACAAATGAGGCTGAGTGTCCAAACAGTGGCCTCCGATGGTGTGCGATAATAGCCCACGCCTTTTTAAGAACGACTAAATCCCCTTGTAATGAATTACATAGAACTCTCAAAACTGATTTCTTCTGATGAATCGCGTGTTCTTGAATTGAAGAAAACCACCGGCGAACTGAAGGACGCTATGCATACGGCATGTGCTTTTCTCAATACCGATGGTGGTTGGCTTATCTTTGGTGTTGCGCCTGCTTCGCTCAAAGTGGTTGGGCAGCAAGTTACCGATAATACGCAGCGTGAGATAGCACAAGCCCTGTCGGGATTAGAACCGGCAATAGATGTGCAAGTGGAGTATATAGATGTTCCCGATGCTAAAGCAGGGGAGAAGGTGATTGCAATGCACTTTGATGGTTGGGTATGGGGTTCTAATCCTTACACTTACCATGGTTGTCCGTATTATCGTGTGGAGAGCACCACCAAACAGATGCCACGTGAGATGTACGATGAAAGACTGCGTGCATCCAAGCCGGATTATTTCGCTTGGGAAAGACAAATTGCGGATGAAGTGACAATAGATGACTTGGACGAAAATCGCATACGCGGAGCTGTTCGTCTTGGCATAGAACAAGGGCGTTTAAGCCCTACCGCAAATGGAGAGCCGGTGCAAACTCTTTTGGAAAGGTTCAACTTATATAAGGGCGGTAAATTAACGAATGCCGCTGTAATGCTTTTTGGCAAAGATACCTCGGAATATCCCCAACTATTGCTACGAATGGCGCGTTTCGTTGGTACTGACAAAATGGAGTTTTTGGATAATCAACGCGCAAAAGGAAACTTTTTTGACTTGTTGGATGCAGGTATGATGTTTGCCTACAAACATTTGAACATCAGTGGCAAGATTACCGGACTTCAGCGTGAGGACAAACTGGAGATACCTCTCCGCGCTATGCGTGAAGCATTGGTTAATGCACTTTGCCACCGTTCGTATGACTTGCCAAGCCAAAGTCTTGGTATTGCCATCTATGACGACAGAGTGGAGATTGAGAACCCGGGGCGTTTGCCTGAAGGATTGACTGCCGAGAACATCAAGAACTCACACAAATCACAACCGCACAACCAACTCATTGCTGAAGTGCTTTACAAAACATCGTGGTTGGAAAACTGGGGAACGGGTATCCACCGCATATATGATGCGTGCAAGGAGCAAAATGTGCCGGAGCCCTATTTTAACACCGAACAAGGATATGTAACCATCGTTTTTCCGAGACCGAAAAGTAATGGTTTTGGCGAGAATCGTGGCGAGAATCTGGCGAGAATAGACGAGAATAAAAATACATACCAACTTACCGAAATACAACGACTTATAATTGGTGCAATAAGTATGGACGGTCATGTTACTGCTAAATCTTTGGCGAGAATGCTTAATGTTTCGCAGCGCAAGATGGAAAGAGAAATATCATCGCTTAGAAGAAATGGAATAATTGATAAGACAGGTAAAACACAAGATGGTGTTTGGGTGGTGTTATAATTACCGATAAATTGTCGATAAATGACAAAATTGTCGATAAATTGTCGATAAGTAGCGGAGCAATAGACAAGATGGTGGCGATTATGTTATTTTTAGAGGAGCACCCTCATTCTACGACGGGAATGTTAATGGAAATAACACAACAAAGTGCCTCAAGAACTAAAAACTATGTGCAAGCCCTTGTTGAAATAGACCTACTTGTCGCTGAAGGAGGGAATAAAAATCGTACTTATGTAGTTAAAAAATGAACATGAGACGATTGTCTTGGTTTTCCCAATGCCGTCCGCAGAAGAAAGAAATTGCGGGAGTGATTGCGAGAGTGATTGCGAAACTCAACTTACTGAACGTCAGTCAATTATACTTAAATTATTACAGGAAGATGGTGGTAGAGTTGCGAGAGTGATTGCGACATTGACCAATTTGTCAAAACGCACGGTTGATGAAGAAATATCTTTTCTGCGTAAGAATGGGTTTATTAAGAAAGCCACTAAAGACAATCGCAGTCCGTGGGTGGTGTTGAAAAAGAAATAGACAATATGGAGGGGTATTAGCTCATCTGGTGTTTGCTCCTTTTCATGAGGATTCTATCAGTCGCTGCGTGGGATTACGGAGGAGGTGTAGAGTTTTATTTTTTCTCTATACCTCCTCTTATTGTGCCGTCGCACAAGGTTTTTGCGTGTACCTCCGGTGGCTCCTGCGGAGTGCCTGCCTATATCCTCGCACGCTATAGTCCTGAGCGCGATGTTTACCTACGGTCTGCCGGTGCTCGCGGCGCGATGGTTACCTGCGGTGCTACGATTACAGCCCTTTGCTGTACCTGCTTAGTTGTGCCGTCGCACAAAAGATTTGCGTGTACCTCCGGTGGCTCTTGCAGAGTGCCTGCCTATATCCACGCACGCTATAGTCCCAAGCGCGATGGTTACCTACCGGTGGGGCTCGCTTTGCTCGATACCGCACAATGCCGTGCAAGGGGTGTGTTACCTCCGGTGGTATTCTGTCTTTTCTGCTGAGCTATTTTTGCGCTACCTTTGCACAAAATTTATAGCGCATGGCAAAGACAGTTTCAACTTTGGGCTTATATTATTTCTCACCCGATGTCCCGAATATCCAGCGGACAGGTACGGAGGAGGTGACTTTCTCCGTTTCCGCTTTTAGTCCTTCGGGGGGTGAGTTTGTGGAGATTTTCTCCACGGTGTATTATCCTGCAAACGGAACAATTACTTTCTACGATTTGCGTGACATCGTAGAAACGTATATGCTTGAAAACGACCTAAAGGTGCAATTATTCCAATTTGCTTTTGGGGACTACATTCAGCAGTCCACCATCATTTATTCCCGGAGTAAAATTACAGGTGTGGCAGCCGCCGATTTTGTGACCAACAGTTTTTTGACTTCGCAGTTCTCGCGGCTCACAAAATTGGATGCCAAAGAATACCTATACTTTTACGAACCTTACCCCATTGATTATGCTGGCACCTCTGAGGAGGACGCTGCCATCTCGCTACCTGTTACATATCGTATTATGTACAAGGCAGCTAATGGGGAGGTTTGCACGCACAACATTTCCAAACAGCAAACATTCTATTACGGCTTCAACACCTTTACGGTTATCTTCAGCCGGCTGTTGAAAGATATTGCATATCAATCGATCATGTTTGTGCGTGTCACTGTGGGCAGCCGGACGTGCTCATTCTACCTTACGGAGAAATCCGGACAAAACAGGTTCTATTTCAAGAACCTTTTCAACTGCTTTGAATTAGCCATTATTCCATCATCCACTACAACGAAAACCGAAACAGATTCTGCAACAGCAACCTGTCTCGGCGAGTTGGTGCAATACGACATCGAGCACAAGCAGACGTTTGAGGTTCAAACGGCAGAGCTGCTCTTATCGCATGCAAAGTGGCTGATTGAAATGATGACCAGTCCCGATATTCGCCTTTTTGACGCTGACAAAAAGACGCCCGGCACGATGACCAAGGTGATTATTGTTGATTATGATTCCGAACTCAATGACGCTCCCGGAGAGGCGTGCTCCGTTAAGTTTGAATGGCAATATGCCACAGGTGACATGATTACTAAACTTGGTATTCCTGATGTCGGCATTTTTACCGAACAATATACCCCCGAATTTGAATAGCCATGGAAGAACCAACGCAAGAAAATGCCCTTGAACAACGTATAAAGTTCGTAAATGCCTTCAATCGTACAATGATTGACATTTGGAAAGAACGAATCACGCTTTTGGATGTCCGAGATACGGACGCGCTGCTGCAATCACCCAAATCGCTTGCCGTGCGCGCTGATGGTCGCTTCTTTGAAGTGACTTTATCGCAGGAGTTCCTTGAATATGGCTTATGGCAGGACTATGGTGTCGGCAAAGAAACCCCTCGTGGAAACTCCGGCGACATTGGCAGAAAAAAAGTCCGCCAACGTCGTCCTTGGTTCTCGAAGAAATACTTTGCTTCGGTGATGAACCTAAAGGAGTTCTATGCCGAGAACCTTGGATATGAGTTCCAAGGCATCATAGCAGACGCTTTCAACTCTATGCGCCAACACATGTAAATTTATTATATTATGACCCCGAATCAAATTCAAACGCTTATTGAGAACCTAAGAGTTCAGACAGCCGCCAATTCCATCAACCCGGATATGCTGGCCACTATCCTCACGCACCTCAATAGAGGCGCAACCAATGTCGGCACGAACGCCATTGAGTCGTTACCGCTCCTTTATTGCGAGGTTATCAAAGGAAAGTTGTATCTACGTAATAACAAGTATTACGAAGAACAGGGCTATGTGCCTATTCTTTTCCGATACACCCGATGGCGCAATCGTATAGACACGAAAAAGCGCAGAGGACATGGACCTCGCAAAAAAGGATGGCACGCCAACGGAAAGGTGGGCACTATCAAGGTTGATGGGGACGGTTTAATCCAGCGCAGTACGCTTGTGCTCAATTCTTACAAAATGGAGGCAGCAGCATACTCTGACAACGCCGCTATCTTTGTAAATCATGGTGATGCACCCAAACACCCAATCACGTGGGGCACGTGCAAGATAGACAAGAAGAACCCCACCAACGGCAACAATCGCATGATTCGCCTGCCTTTTGCTATTGCTTACGCAAAGCCAACGACTAATGAGGTGACAGCCGTCACCTTGGCGGACATCGCTTCGAACTTGGCTCCCTTCTTCGTTAGAGGATCAGAATCGGGGGACGGCTATAGATGGTTCTTCAGTAGATAGAAAACAAGAGGAGCATAACCGGTTTTGAGGTCGATTGTGCTCCATCTTAATAGCCACCGCGAATGAGCGTCCTCCGGTTTCCCTTCGGAACATAGCTCTATTCACACACGCACTCGTGAGAGCCAGGGGGGTACTTGTTGCCTTTCCGCCATCACCTGTCGATATACAAAGAAAAATCTTTGCAAAAGTATCTCTTGCGAGATACTGCCAGATACGCTTCCCACAAATGCGATGCAAAGATACTACATTTTTTTGAAACAACCAAATTTTAACCCCATAAAACTATGTCAATCCTAGAAATTGTACTGACTTTCCTATCCGGCGTATTAGGTAGCGCCAATGTAGTCCTGTTCATCACCATCCGTTCGGTCAAAAAGAAAGCCCTTGCTGACGCAACGGCTGAAATGGATAAAGTGCTTATCAACCGCATCAATTTCCTTGACCAGCGGATTACTGAGTTAGAGAAAAAGGCGTGTTTTCGCACAGATTGCGAAATGCGTATGTAAATCCTGTAAACTATTTCAATTATGCAACGCAAAATCAAGGAAATTATTGTGCATTGCTCGGCAACATTTCCGGAGCAAGTAGTTACGGTCAACGATATTGACCAGTGGCACAAACAACGCGGTTTCGACTGCATTGGCTATCATTATGTGGTGTACCTTGATGGTACGATCCACGTCGGTCGCCCCATCGAAAAGGAAGGGGCTCATTGTAAAGGTCACAACGCAAATTCCATCGGAGTTTGCTATGTGGGCGGTCTCAACAAAGTGGGCAAGCCTTGCGACACGCGCACGGATAAGCAAAAAAAGGTGCTGCGCTGCCTTATTGCTACGCTAAAGGCAGAGTATCCGGGTGCCGTTGTGTACGGACATAGCGACTTTGCCAGCAAAGCTTGCCCTTGTTTTAACGCTAAATCGGAGTATCAAGACCTATGAGAAAAACTGTTTCGTTCTTGGCCGTCATCGTGCTACTTTTGCTGTCGGTGGCACTGACAGGCTGCAAGACATTATCGCCAACTGTGGCGATACCGCGCAATGACAGCATAGTCCTCAGGTATGAGTACCTGCACGACAGTATCTATGTGGACCGAGTCCACTATGAGAAACAAAAAGGTGACACGGTCTATCTGAGGGACACGGTCACGCTGAAGTATTTCTCCATCAAGAACACGGTCGATACCTTGTATCTCGATAAAGAGGTGGTTATTACACAGCCACCTGAGAAATACGTTCCATCTTTTTATAAGTGGTGCACAGGTATTCTCATAGTCCTTGTGATACTGACTGGTTTATATTGTGTGCTTCGTGTAGTTATACGAATCTACACAAAGAGGTGAGAGAGCTGCTCCTAATGGGGCAGTTCTTTTTTTAGTTGTGCCGTCGCACAAAAGATTTACGAGTACCTCCGGTGGCTCCTGCGGAGTGCCTGCCTATATCCACGCACGCTATAGTCCCAAGCGCGATGTTTACCTACGGTCTGCCGGTGCTCGCGGCGCGACAATTACCTGCGGTGCTACGATTACAGCCCTTTGCTGTACCTGCTTGGTTGTGCCGTCGCACAAAAAATTTGCGTGTACCTCCGGTGGCTCTTGCAGAGTGCCTGCCTATATCCACGCACGCCATAGTCCTGAGCGCGATGGTTACCTACCGGTGGGGCTCGCTTTGCTCGATACCGCACAATGCAACGCAAGGGATAGTTACCTCCGGTGGAACTCACTACGTTCGGTATAGATAAAGACGAGTACACCCTGCGAGTGTATGGCACATTATTTTTATATACGCGCATACGCGCGCCTCATCGGTGGTATGAGCGATACCCCCAAGCCGTATGGCTTTCCCCTCGCGAACTACCTTCGGTCTATATGAAGCGCACTACCGCGCATTGGCGCGTGTGGTGGTGGTGTGTGTGGTGGGTGTGTGGTGTGGTGGTGGGTATGGGGGCGCGTGCATATTCCGCAAGCCAAAAAGAGAGGAAAGGCGCGCGCTTGGGCAGGGCGTTGGGGGGTCTTTAGACACAAAGTCGGGGGAATTTTCCCCGACACCTCCATTATATTGGTGATTTTCAGCACTTTAAGAACTCGTAGACTTAACTTTTGGCAGATTTTGGAAAAAATTCGCCGTAAATTTTCGGCGGCTGTCGAGAATTTACGGGGTTTTCCTATGGTTTTTCTGCTGTCTTTTCGCTGACGCTTTTTTTAGTGTATTTTTGCAGAAAAATTTGTAACTATGTCTGATTATTCAACCAATGCGTCTGTCAATTGTACCATCAATGGGCAACAAGCTTTAGAGACTTTAGAAAATCTAAAAAAGTCAGCTTTGCGGCTGACTGATGAGATTGCACGGGCAGCAGCTGCCGGTGACAAGGTGACCCTCAAAAAATTGAGGAAGGAGTTTAATGATACCAAGCGTCAAATCAAAGAAATGGAGTCTGCGACTATGCAAGTTAATGCAGTGCTCCAACGGTTAGGTAAATCTACACCGCAGGAGTTGCAAAAAACTTTGGCGACTTTGACGAAACAACTCAATTTTATGGAGAGAGGCACTAAAGAATGGGAGGAACAGGTGGGCAAAATTAAGTTGGTCAAAGGTGAGATCGCCAAAGTTAATGGTGAACTTGCCCGGTCGCAGACATTTTTGGAGAGGTTTAATTCCAAGTTCAATGAATGGCAGGGCACGTTTATGATGGCAGCCGGTGCCATTACTGGTGTCGTCGTTGCCGGAAAGAAAGCCGTGCAGATGTATGCCGAGATGCAGCAGGAGGAAGCCAATGTCCGTAAATATACCGGAATGACGGCAGAGGAAGTGGAACACCTCAATGAGGCGTTTAAGAAGATGGACACTCGTTCGTCCCGTGATGAGTTGAACCGACTGGCGCAGGAAGCTGGTCGGTTAGGCAAGACAACGGAAGAAGATGTCTTAGGGTTCGTACGAGCAGCAGACGTTATCAATGTGGCATTGGATGAGTTAGGTGACGGGGCGACCCTCCAACTTTCTAAATTGACCTCCATCTTTGGGGATGAAGCACGTTTGGGCACCGAAAAATCAATGCTTGCTGTGGGCTCCGTGATCAATGAACTGTCACAGAACTGCACAGCCGGTGCCGGCTATTTGGCTCAATTTGGTCAACGTCTTGCAGGCGTAGGTGCCCAAGCCAATATGACGGTACCTCAAATCATGGCTTTTGGTGCGGTGCTTGATTCCCAAGGTCAGAAAGTGGAGATGTCAGCCACGGCACTGTCTAAGCTCATTATGAACCTTTTCAAAAATACCGATAAAATCGCTAAAGCTACCGGTATGGATTTGGAAGAGTTCAGTGCCACAGTCCAACGTTCTACGAACGAGGGCTTGCTAATGCTGCTGGAGCGTCTAAATGAGTTGGGCGACATGAGTGTCCTTGCTCCCGTGTTTGCTGACATGGGAGAGAATGGGGCTCGTGCCTCTGCCGTCATTTCCGCATTGGCTGGTAATATTGATATGGTCAAATGGGAACAACAGGAAGCAGAGAAAGCCTTTATGGAGGGCACTTCGGTACTGAAGGAGTACGAAGTTCAGAACACGACAGTCCAAGCAGGTTTGGACAAGGCGCGTAAAGGCTTTCAAGAGATAGCGATTGAGTTAGGTAAAGAGTTGATGCCCATTTTACGGCATATCATTTCCTCCACATCGGCAACGATGAGATTGATGCTGAAGACCATCCAGTTCGTTAAAGAACATAGAGTGGCCATCGTATCAACAGCGGCTGCCATAGGCGCATATACAATAGCGGTCAATTTGGCAACCATCCGGACGAAAGCACATAATGCCATGGTGGTTATTGCCACCACGGTTCAGAAGCTTTGGAACAAAGCCATTATGATGAATCCATTGGGGTTGCTGGCTGCTGCTGCCGCTGCTGCTGTGACCGCTATTGTTATGCTGACACATCGGGAGAAAGAGCATATCCAAGCCGTTAAGCATGAAACGGAGTTAGATAAGAAACTCCATGCCGTGGAGGAGCAGGTTAAAAACGATTACCAACAGGAGGCAGGACAGATCAGAGCTTTGTCTGCTGTCTTGGTGGATAGTAATCGTAGTATTGAGGAGAGGAAAACGGCTTTGGAGAAGCTCAAATCTATAGTCCCGGACTACCACGCCAGTTTGACGGAGGAGGGGGAACTCATCAATAACAACCGAGAGGCGTTAGATGAGTATCTTATTTCGCTGAAGAACAGCATCCGCGCCAAGGCGAATGAGGAGAAACTGAATGTCATCGCTACGGAGCAGGTGGCATTGGAGGACAAGATGAACACGGCCCCAATGCAGAAGATGAAAAAGGAATATGAGGAGTACCAAGGCGTCATCGAGGGCATTCAGCAGCAGATTATGAGGACAGAGGATGCCACAGAGAAGAAACGTTTGGAGGAGCAACTTTGGGCTATTAAGCGGACGCGTAATGCAACCACGCAAGCATACCAAAATTGCGTAGATGAGATGGCATCTTTGCAGAAGAAAGCAGATAAGATACTGGCGGACACAGGTGTTCCGGTCGTATCTAAAGTGACAGGAGGGGACACTCCAACACCTGACGCTGACGATGGCAAGCCATCTAAGAACAAGTTCCAAGCGGAAGATGATTGGAAGGAGAAGGAAGAAGCCCTCAATCGCATTGCGTATGCTCGTGGAGAGGTGGACTATGAAGCGTACACCAAAAAGATGTTGCAGATCCAAGTGGATTACAACAAAAAGAAATTGGAGCATACGGACTTGGAAGGTAACGAAGAAGTGACCATTCAAGCCTCTTACTATGAAGCTTTGAAGAAGCAGAAAGACAATGCGATTTCGGGCACTGTAGAACAGGAGGAGCGCGCCTATAAGGATGTGTTGGCAATCCTACAGCAACGCTATATGGATGGAGAACTTTCCGCACGGCAGTACCAAAGCGCAATGGAACTCGCCGAGTTGGAACATCTCAGGAAGATTGCCGGATTGTATGATGAAGGCAGTAAAGAACGTATTAAGGCTGAGGAACGCTATCACAGCACGTCGCTAAAGCAACAACAGAAACATTTGGAGGAGTCCAAACGCATACAGGAGCAGTTCCGTACGCAGTTCTTTACTAAGGCATACCAAACCCCTGATACCGAATCATACAACCGTGACCTTCAGAACCTTGAATTAGTTCACGCTCAAATGCTAAAGGCATGTGGTAGTAACAACCGCGACAAACTCAAGGTAGAGAAAGCCTTCCAAGAAGCCAAGTACCAACTCGGTCGTAAATACAACGTCAAGAACGCCAAGGAACTGAAGAAGTCCTATCGTTCTGCCATTGATGATATTGCCGATTGGCTTGAATCGGATGGAGGCGAAGCCCTGACCGGTTCGTTGGAAACGATCCTTAGTGGCATGTCGGAAATCTTTTCCGGCATTAGTGACCTCATTCAAGCCGAATTAGATGTAGAGACCGCTAAAATTGAAACATCGTATGATGCTCAGATTTCAGCGGCTGAGGGGAACAAGTACAAAGAGGTGCAACTGGAGAATCAGAAGCAGAAAGAGATTGCCAAAGCCAAGAAGGAGGCAAACAAGAAGATGTTTGCCATGCAGGTGATCCAAGCAATAGCACAGACGGCTATGTCTGCCATCAGCGCGTACTCCTCGGCGGCTGCAATTCCTGTCGTTGGTTTTGTGATGGCTCCTATAGCTGCTGCTATGGCCATTGCTGCTGGTGCCCTTCAGATTGCATCTATCAAAAAGCAGCAACAGGCATCGGAAGCCACAGGGTACATGCGAGGAGGTTTCACTCCTGCCGGTCCCGTTGACAAGGAGGTTGGTGTCGTCCATGCCGGTGAATGGGTTGCATCGCAACGGCTGCTGGCTAATCCTGATGCAAGGGCTTTAGTCAATACGCTGGATTACGCCCAACGTACCAACTCGATGAGTTCGCTAAAGGCGACAGACGTGTCACGTTCCATCACAGCCCCACAAGTGGTTGCACAGACCGCCACCAATGGTAAGTTAGACGCTGCGCTTGCTGCAACTGCTGCTGCGCTTAGCGACTATTCCCACACCATGAAAGGCATTGGTACACGATTGAATGAGCCCTTTGTCACTGTCAATACGGTGGAGGGTGATAGTGGTATCAAGAAAGCCCAAGATGAGTACAACCAATTGATGAAGAACAAAACCCCTAAATCCCAAAGAAAATGACTATAACTATTGACAATAAGGTTGCCCTGCTGAAGAAGGGCAGTAGTTTTGATTTCGTCAGTGAGAACCGCCAATTTTCCGGAGCTGACAGTTATACGTTAGCCATCACATTCCCTCTGAAGAACTGCCCTCAGAACACAGCCATCTTTGGGCATATAAGCCGCAAGGACATAGAAAAGAAGCAACTGCTTTTCTCCTGTGAAATCCGCGATGGCAAGTTTTGTAAACGTGGCAGTATAACTATAACCGAACTCACTGACATTGAGGTTAAGACGCAGTTCTTGGAAGGTCGTTCAGTCAGCAACTTTGTGAACACCTTCGATGATGTCTATATCAATGAAATGGAGTTGGGCTATCCCAATACGGCTGCTTCTTCATTCCCTATGGATATGAACAATTGGGTGGATAGTTATGGCACAAAGTATGTAGCTTTGCCGTGGGTGAATAATAGTAGTGGCAACGTACAAAATGATATGAACCTTGCCTTAGGAGGTGCCACTTGGAAATCCACAACTTTGTCCTTTCAGCCGTATATGCTGTATATTGTGAAGCAGATATGCACCCAATTAGGGTACTCCTTTGACTTTACTGAGTGGGAACGGAGTAACTACAAATATCTGCTAATATGCAACGCACTTCCGGCTGCTTGGGAACTCCATAACTTTGCCAAGGCATTGCCGCATTGGACGATTACGGAATTACTGGAGCAACTGGAGTATTTGATGAATTGTGAGTTTGATATAGACCACAACAAAAAGTATGTACGTATGGCTTTCACACGTACACTTATTGAGAACTGCGAAGATGTGGAACTCAAACAGGTGATTGATGACTACCAAATGGAGAAGGTGGATGTGGGTGACTGTAAGTATAGAGGAGCCTGCAATCTCAAATACGCCGACTGTGACCATCGTATGTGGAAATACTATGTTAATCCCACCTTTATACAATTTTGGCTGGATAAGTACTTAGAACGTGGTAGTTTGTATAGGGAAGTCGATAATGTCGAAGCCGTAGCTGAAATGGCTCGCAGGAATGAATGGGATAAGGTGGAAAATCCGGTCACAGGTGCGATTAGTCGGCTTTACTATTGCAAGGAAGAAGATAGGTATCTTATCGTCCGCGTTATCCAATTTGAGAAACTTGGCTCCTCTAATTTTGAAGGAGAACAGGTGCCTTTCGGTTATTATCATACTATAGGGCAGTTTGTCAATACCTTTGCGCCTCGTATGGTTCACCCGGATGCTGACACCAAGGAACTCAAAATAGTTCCTGCATGGATTGATGATACGGACGTGGCGAAAGGGCAGTGTATATTCTTACAGTTGCCCGATTATGAGAATGCTAAAGCAGCACGTCCTCATAATGGTTTTGACAACTGGGATGAGGCGATGGCTCATCTTGCCCCTGAGCCCGACTATTTTATCAAGGAGTTGCAGGAGAACTACCTTAAAGAGGATGAGGAGTATCTTGATAAAATCTATGTGGGCTTCTATCCCGGAGGGGGATTGTTTGATACCTATAGGCACCCTTATATTGATGTGGTAGATTTCAATCACACTTGGTGGCCCGAACATCTTGGATGGTCGTTGGCACTTAATTCCGACACCTTCAACCAATACACCATAGAGGGGAAGATTGATCCCACGCAGAAATACACATTCAAATTCCTTGCTGATGACGTTCCCAATGCAAGGTCGGTGTTTATCATCCATGGGCAGAGATACCTGTGCGAGAAGATAACAGCGACCTTTACGGAGCATGGGATGTCAAAGATGATGAAAGGGGTGTTCTACAAACTGCTTTAATATGCTAAAGCAGCTTTGCGAACCTTCTCCACGTTCTCACCATGGAAGTGCTTAATGTACTTTGTTGTGATACTCAAATCAGAGTGATCTGCCGTTTCCATGACAGTCACTGGGTCTAATCCGCACTCAGTCATCATGGTATTCATACCTGTGTCGCGGAGTGAGTATAGTTGGTAACTATCATCCAAACAAAGTTCTTTGCGCATCTTTGCCCACCAACGTCCGTAGGAATCGCTGGAGGTTGGCTTAGCGGATGCCTTATACTGACTATCGAAAAGATAGTAGTTCTCCGGCACACCTGCGATATGCTTTGCAAGCAGTTCGCAAGTTCTGTCCGTTAGTGGGGCAGTGCGAGCGTGATGGTTCTTTGTTTTACTGCCGGGCA
Organism: Candidatus Colicola caccequi; assembly: GCA_018065205.1. GTDB lineage: Bacteria > Bacteroidota > Bacteroidia > Bacteroidales > Paludibacteraceae > Colicola > Colicola caccequi. Next base: position 2,571 of record JAGHTR010000071.1, on the reverse strand, counting down.
GATTGATACAGTGATTTTGCAAATCTATGTCTCTAATCTGCACACGCTCCACCTCGATGGGACGGATAAGGGAGGTCATCACCAAATGGTAGATAATCTCGAACGCAGGATTTTCCTTTTGAATGTAAGAAACGATCTTCTTTCGTACATCTTGCGGAATCATGTCACGTTTCTTCTCCGTTTCATGTTTCGGTTGGAGCTTATCGAAGGGGCTCTCCTTAATATATGATTTGCTCACACACCAACCCCAAAATGCTTTACCGCACTTTAGGATGCCATTGTAGGTATTGGCACTCATCTGCTTGGGCTCTTTTGCCTCAATCTTTTTGTGCGCACGTGCAAGTCGCTGCTGCCAAGCAGAGTTTGGATCAGCCTTCTTGCTGGGTGTCATATATAGATAGTCCATGAACTCAACGGCATGCCCTCCGGTGAACTGACATATCTGACACCCCGGATAGTTGTCATTTACCCAAGCCGATAAGCGGTTGCAGAAACTCTTGTAGGAACGCATACTTTCGGTAGATAGTTCGCGTCCTTTCTCAGCAATGAACGCGTCACACACTTCGGTAAGTGGAAGATAGTTGCGTGAGTTCTGCTTTTGTCCGTAGGGCGTCCATCCATTCATCAGTTTGATGTTGGTGGAGGAGATTACGCTGTTAGCAAACACCTTGAACTCAGCCAACGTGCGGTAACGCTTTCTATACATATTAAGGAGTACCCGGCGTCGTTCTTGCTGACCGATGCACTCGTTGTAGAAATAATACTCCATGTACCATCCTTGGCAGTTATGGCACAATTTAGCTGGTGAATACAGGGTTGGAATCTCTTTCGCGGGAAGGGCGAAATTTTCAAGTTCAAAAAATTGCATTTTTTTTCTTCGGGGATGTGTTGAACACCTCCGAAGAAAAACTTTGAACATACTCTTTTAGGGAGTTCCGAAAAGATTTTCGTCACGATTTCGTCAGGGTTTTTTACCCCGTAATGCCGAAATCCCTTTATCTATCGGCTCTGCGGAAAGTGAGGGATTCGAACCCCCGGTACGACGTAATGCGTACACCGCATTTCGAGTGCGGCTCTTTCGACCACTCAGACAACTTTCCTAAAAGCGAGTGCAAAGGTACTGCTTTTTTTTGATATGTGCAAGAGAAAAACGAAAAATTTACAATATTCTACTCATTTTTCCCTATAATCGACTGCTAAAGGGCATCAAAAACATGCGAGATAGCCTCTCCTATTCGCTGATGACCTAACGCAGAAGGATGCAAACCGTCATTATCTTGCAAAGCAGCAGGAATAGCAGAAGGATGATTAGGATCAGCCAAAACCACATCCAAATCTATTACTTTATCTACTAAAGCCGTGGTACGAAGCCAGTCATTAAACCGCTGACGCAACTGCTCGTGCTCCTCAGTATAGTAATAATGCCCCTCAAAAGGCGTAACCGTACAAGCATAGACGGATAGCCCTTGTTGACGAGCAAGGGTGATGAAACGCCTAGAATGAGTCGTGAGCGAATCCAAAGTGGCGTCGATATTCTTAGACTCTCCTATATCGTTGCCCCCAATATAAAGGACTACTCCTTCGACACCTTTTTGGTCTAATACATCCCACTCAAAGCGTTGAGCCGCCGTCGGTCCCAATCCTCCGCCATAGACGCGATTGCCGCCTATACCTAAATTGATAAAACCAATCTGTTTGTCCGCCAATCGCGTAGAAACCACGTCCGTCCAACGATTCTGTTTATCGGTAGTCGTTCCTCGTCCGTCCGTGATACTATTGCCCAAAGCCGCCCAGATACGTGCCTTCGGGTTGTAGGTCTGAATGTTTAAGATAGAGACCCACTGGGCTAATGATGAATTGAGGGAATGATGCGCCCTAAGGGCTAATGATGAATTGAGATGAGAAGTGGTTCGGGAGCCTGAGTGACCGGTGAGGGTGACGGGCACCTGATTATAATAAAGGGTGATAGTGAGCGTGTCTAAGGCGTGTATGGTATAGGGCATCAAATCCGATGCCATATCTTGTCCGGCAGGGATAGAGACGGCTTTCTGTCCATCGAATAAGATGGGTTGTTGCTCCACAAAAACAGAATCAAACGACAGTTCCGATTCGCCAAAACGATTGGTGAGAGTCAAGGACAGTCCTTCGCCGCCAACACTGGCGTGAACGCGCTGGGTCAGCCACTGGTTCTCCAAAGGCGGGATATTAGAAAGCCATTGCGGAGCGCAAGCCCAAGTGGTGGTTAAGGACGCGTTGGTCGTTTCCTGAGGTCCTAAGAAAGAGGGTTGCAAGCCGCCCCAATCAATCATGATCTTCTCCATTACGATTCCGTTATCGAGGGGCGTAAGGCGTAAGGTGTGTTGTCCGGCAGGACAAGCAAACGAGCAGCAGATATCTATGATGTGGTCTTTTTGCCATTGTCCTAACTCGCCTTTGTAATGTCCGTTGATGTTCACCACTTGTTGCTGATTATCCAATTGGACAGCAATGCGTTGTCCGGAAGGGATAAAGTTGAGTGTGGGCGCCAGTCGGACAATCACACGAGCGGAATCGCTTTGGTCCGTCGTAAAG
>JAGHTR010000100.1 GCA_018065205.1 Candidatus Colicola caccequi | reverse complement strand
CGGTCAATGCCGATACCTATACCTGATGTAGGCGGCATACCATACTCCAAGGCACGCATGAAGTCGTGGTCGATTACCATGGCTTCGTCGTCACCTTTCTTAGCCAGATTCATCTGATCTACAAAGCGGTTATATTGGTCAATCGGGTCATTCAACTCGCTATAGGCATTGGCTAATTCCTTGCCGTTCACCATCAACTCAAAACGTTCGGTCAATCCGGGTTTAGAGCGGTGCATCTTAGTCAAAGGCGACATCTCAACGGGGTAGTCGGTGATGAAAGTAGGCTGGATGAACGTGCCTTCGCAGGTCTCACCAAAGATCTCATCAATCAACTTACCTTTACCCATCTTGTCAGTATCTTCGACACCTAATTTCTTGGCGATGGGACGAATCTCGTCTTCGGTCATGGCTCCTAAGTCGTAACCGGTCTTTTCCTTGATGGCATCTAAGATAGGCAGACGGCGATAGGGAGCCTTGAAATCTACTTCGTGGTCACCAATCTGCACTTTAGTCGTGCCGTTTACGGCGATGGCGATGCGCTCTAATAACTGTTCGGTAAAGGACATCATCCAGTTGTAGTCCTTGTACTGCACGTATAACTCCATGCAGGTGAACTCAGGGTTATGGCTGCGGTCCATACCTTCGTTACGGAAGTTACGACCGATCTCATATACTCCTTCAAAACCACCTACTATCAGTCGTTTTAGATATAGTTCGGTGGCGATACGCAGGTACATATCTACGTCTAATGTATTATGGTGAGTGATGAAGGGACGGGCACTGGCACCACCTGCTATTTGTTGCAGGATAGGAGTCTCTACCTCGGTGTATCCGGCTTCGTCAAACACTTGACGCATGGTGCGCAGGATAGTGGCACGCTTGAGGAAAGTGTCTTTTACGCCTTCGTTCACGATTAGGTCCACGTAACGCTGACGGTAACGCTGCTCCGGGTCATTAAAGCCGTCGTAGGCTACGCCGTCTTTGTATTTGACGATTGGCAACGGACGCAGGCTCTTGCTCAGGACGGTCAGTTTCTTGGCATGCACGCTGATCTCACCCATCTGGGTACGGAATACAAAACCCTCTATGCCGATAAAGTCACCGATGTCTAATAGTTTCTTAAAAACTACGTTGTACATCTGCTGCTCAACGGTCAGAGGCTTGTTTTCGTTTTCGTTCTCGTTTGCGTTATCGTTTACGTTTACGTTCTCGTTTACGTTTACGTTCTCGTTTACGTTTGCGTTCTCCTGTATATCATCTCGGCTTACGTAGCATTGAATACGTCCTTTGCTATCTTGAACCTCTATGAAGGAGGCTTTACCCATGATACGTTTAGACATCAATCGCCCGGCAATACGAACCGCATCACCGGTATGCCACACCTTACCTGTCACCTGTAACCTGTCCCCTGTCACCTGTAACCTGTCCTCATCTATGAATCCGGCTTTGATATCAGTCGAGTAGCCTGTTACTACATATTCATCAGCGGGGTAGGGATTGATACCCATATCGCGCATTGTTTGCAGACTTTGTCTGCGTACTTGTTCTTGTTCAGAAAGTTCCATATTTATCCAAATTACTCAATTTGCCTGCAAAGGTACACTTTTTTTTGCATTTATGCAAATAAAAATGGCAAATTCGTTATGAAATTGCCATTTTTGAACGCAATCTGGGGCGCGTCTGAAGTTCCGTAGCATCTCCGTAGCATGTAAAGACCTACTAATCCCCACCGGAAGCGGACGAAAAGCAAGGTTTTCGGCAGGTTTAGGCGGTTTTTAGTAGGGGCGTTTGTGGTCGCGTCGTCGGAATTACCAGTCCGTTATGGCTGATACCACTCTGTTAAATCAGCAGACGGCAGGAATTCCTCCTCTCCTCATCGGTGTTACCACCTCTTCGGGGGGCTGCAAGCAGCCAAATAAAGTTGAGCTTTAGGTCATTTTAATAGTGCATAGATTGGGGTTCTCTCCAATAAGCGGGATATGGAGTTGAAGGCATTTCACATGGCACTAAGACATGCAGACGGAGGGTGGCGATGGAGTCACAAGAGGCATCCATCTTCATAGTGGGGAAGACGAGTGTTGTGTCGCGTTGTTCATTTTGCGGCATGACGGTCATCGGAATGTTATTCCATTGGAAAGTAGGTAATTCATCGTCTCGTATCTCCTTATACGTAATCGAATAAGCCGTATCGCATTCGCACGCCAAACGATTGACGCACAATGTTGCCTCAACCAGCCATTCACCGTCAGATGTCTGCATCGGATAACCGGTTAGGCAATCGCAGTCAGGACGGGAGGCATAGTCGCCCCAAGGAGTATGGAAAGTGACTTGTTCGTCGTCGCACACGCGCAGACTATCTTCATATATCACGCGCAAGATGAGCGAACCGATGGAGTCACAACCCTGTGTGGTAAGTATTGTATCTCGATAAACGCCCGGCTGAGCATATTCCTTATTAAACCACCTAAAAGGATGTGCCACTAAATCATCATAGAGGAAAGTGGTGTCGGTAGTAGAATAAGCGGTATCGCAACATTTACTTAGAGGAGAAAGTTTTAAAATCAAAATACTATCACACCCATCATGATTGGTAATAGTATCATGATAAATACCATATTCATAAATTGTTAGCC
>JAGHTR010000079.1 GCA_018065205.1 Candidatus Colicola caccequi | reverse complement strand
GATACCCTTGCATCTCTGCATATTGCACGATGTCGCGCTCGTCTATTTTCCATAACGGACGGATGAACGCAATGGGCATCTTGTCCAAAGGCAGGATAGGTAGAATGGACGAGCATCGTCCTTCGTAGATCAAGTTCATCAGCATCGTTTGGAGCACGTCATCACGATGATGTCCCAAGGCTATTTTATTGCATCCCCACTCTTGTGCTTTATCCAATAGCACTTTACGTCTATACCACGAGCATAAGAAACACGGATTTTTCTCCTTTCTCGTTTCTTGTTTATCGGAGTGCCCGGAGGCATCGTCAACGTCCTCGATTCTGGTATCGCATACCTCCAACCTAACACCGTGGGACGTGCAGAACTGTTCTAAGTAAGTAAGGTCACTCCGGTAGATGCGTTCCGCCACTCGTACGTGCACGGCTATCACTTCGATGCGTGGCTTGTATATCTTAGCCTGCGCACCTAATAGTTCAACCAGCAGCAAACTATCCTTGCCACCACTCAGTCCAATCAGCACCTTATCGCCATCGGCCAACAGCCCATATTGCTCACATGCCTCATGAAACCGTCTCTTTATCCGTGCTTCACAATCCATTATTGGGCACAAAGTTACTGCTTTTTTCTGGAATACGCAAAAAAAGCTTGCATAATTCAAAAAAAAGCAGTACTTTTGCATACTTTTTGAAGAAGTACTCTATATGAACGAGTTTTTGCAACAGGAGGAAGAGGTTTTGCGGATGCTCAAGACGGTCTATGACCCTGAGATTCCGGTGAACGTTTACGACCTGGGGTTGATTTATAAGATTGACCTCCGGGATGACGTCTGCGTTATCGATATGACCCTCACCGCCCCCTCGTGCCCGGCTGCCGATTTCCTTGTGGAGGATATCCGTCAAAAAGTACTTTCTGTCAAGGGCATCAATGATGTCCAAGTTAATATCGTTTTTGAACCCGAATGGACCAAGGACATGATGTCCGACGAAGCCAAATTAGAATTAGGGTTTATGTAATCCCTTACTTCACCTCTTGACCTAATACGTTATAGCGGTTACCGTTGGCTTCGATGAAGAGGCGAATCTTTGTTTATTACAAACGAAAACTAATCGGTAATGTGAATTTCGTCCGAACAAGTTTACCATGTTGCTCACCCGGTTGCCATTTGGGCATAGATTTAATCAACCGGATAGCCTCTTTGTCTAACGATGGATCTACCGAACGAACTACCGTAACATCCGAAATAGAGCCATCCTTGTTGACTATAAATTGACATAGGACTCTACCTTGAATA
>JAGHTR010000203.1 GCA_018065205.1 Candidatus Colicola caccequi | reverse complement strand
GTGATAAGCAGTTTAACTGCCTCTGCTCCGGTACGCATACGTCCACTGGCATTGATGCGCGGACCAATCTTGAAGATGAGGTCACTAATGGTTATTTTGCCTTTCTCTATACCTGCCACATCCATGATAGCCTGAATACCAATAGATGGGGCCAGATTCATCTGCTTGAGACCGAAATAGGCTAATACTCTGTTCTCTCCGGTCATCGAGACAATATCCGACGCGATGGACATAGCCAACAGGGGCAATAGAGGTGCCATTTTTTGTTCGGTTATGCCATGCGTGATGGCATAGCCTTGCACCAACTTAAATCCTACTCCGCATCCGCTCAACTCCTTGAAGGGGTATTCGCAGTCCTTGCGTTTCATATTAAGTACCGCAACGCATTGAGGTAATTGGTCACCGGGCGTATGGTGGTCACAAACAATCAGGTCAATGCCTTTTTGCGTAGCATATTCGGCCTTATCCACCGCCTTGATGCCGCAGTCTAATGCCACGATTAGCGTGCATCCGTTCTGCTGAGCCACATCGATGCCCTTGAACGAGATGCCATAACCTTCGGTATAACGATCGGGGATATAGAACTCCACTTCGGGCGTTAACATCTTGAGGAACGAATACATGAGTGCGACCGCCGTTGTACCATCTACATCGTAGTCACCGTACACCATGATTCGTTCGCGCTTACGAATGGCTTTTTCCAATCGGTTAATGGCTTTATCCATATCCTTCATCAGCATCGGGTCATGCAGGTCCGCCAAAGAAGGACGGATATACTGCCGCGCTTGGTCCGCAGTCATTATACCCCGATGCACCAACATGCGTGCAGCAGCCTCGGAGATAGACAGTTCCTGCGCCAGCGTACGGGTAGCCGTCTGCTGGGCTTCAGTAGGTTGCCATATTTGCCAGTTATAAGTCATCTATTGATTGTAAAACCATCCGCATCTTGCCATAACGGCAGAACGGAGCGGTAGTGGTGTAATTGGTCGATATCAAATTCAGCAATGCGTGTTCCGGCCTCATTAGACTTAAAATGCACCAATGGATTGAGATGTGTATCGTAAGCAACCGAATGTCCGTTATAATGCAAACCCATTCCATCATCCCCCACCGGGTTAGCGGCCGCTATGTAACACTGGTTCTCGGTAGCGCGAGCCGGCACCAAAGCATCCCAGTATTGAATGCGTATCTGCGGCCAGTTGGCACTCACAAGCAGCACATCATACATCTGTTCGGCACGATTGCGCAACCAGACAGGGAAACGCAAATCATAGCACAAGGCTAAGCGCAGCGCCACACCTTTATAGAAGAACACATTGCTATCCTGCCCCGCCGTAAAGAATCGGTCCTCACCACTATGAGTATAAAGGTGCGCCTTATCCACAAACGTGGGTGCATCGTTAGGGCGCAGAAAGAAACCACGATTAAATAGTTGTCCGTTTTCGGAACAAATGAACGAACCGCATATAGCCACGCCTGTTTGGTTGGCGATTAGTTGCAGCGTCTGCATAGTAGGTCCATCTACCGGTTCGGCTAATTCCGGACGGTTGGTGCAAAACCCGGTGGTAAACATCTCGGGCAATAACGCCACATCGGCTTTACCCGCCAACCGTTGGATACGCTTGACCGACAAGGCGACGTTTTTCGCCTTGTCAGCCCAGTAAATGGGATATTGCAGTATCGCTACTTTGAATATCACTTCTTCTTAGGAGTAGCCGTTGCCGGAGTAGCAATGCTATCACGCATCTTAGTATCCGCCTGGATATTCTCCATTCGGTAATAATCCATTATTCCTAAATTGCCTTTCTTGAAAGCCTCAGCCATTGCTTGTGGCACGAGAGCCTCGGCCTCAATCACTTTAGCACGAGCTTCTTGGGCCTTAGCTTTCATCTCCTGCTCACTGGCAATAGCCATGGCACGACGTTCCTCGGCTTTAGCCTGAGCGATATTCTTATCGGCATCCGCCTGATCCATCTGCAGTTGTGCGCCAATGTTCTTACCTACATCAATGTCCGCAATATCAATACTGAGAATCTCAAAAGCCGTACCGGCATCCAGTCCCTTAGACAGCACCAATTTAGATATACTATCGGGATTCTCCAGCACACTCTTGTGGCTTTCGGCCGAACCAATCGAACTAACGATACCTTCGCCTACACGAGCCAGGATAGTGTCCTCTCCGGCACCACCGACTAATTGGCGGATATTAGCACGAACGGTAACACGAGCCTTAGCGATCAACTGAATACCATCCTTAGCAACTGCTGCTACAGGAGGCGTATCAATGACCTTAGGATTAACGGACATCTGCACAGCCTCAAATACATCACGACCTGCCAAATCAATAGCAGTAGCCATTTGGAAAGTCAGTTGGATGTTAGCCTTGTTGGCACTTACCAATGCATGCACCACGCGCTCAATATGACCGCCGGCCAGGTAGTGCGCCTCTAAGCCATCACGCTTAACATCCTGCAGACCGGCCTTATGAGCCTCAATCATACAATTGACAATCTTCGTTGGTGGCACCTTACGAATACGCATTAAGAACAGCTGTATCAAAGAGATACGAACACCACTAACTTGGGCATTAACCCACAGCATAAATGGTACATAATAAAAGAAAATGATGACGAGAATGGCTAATACCACAATCCCGAAAACTTGAAATACTTCTGGCATACTTCTAAAAAATTTAATGGTTAATACTTGGGTTATTATTTGTTATTTATAATTTATCATTTAGCATTCTGCTCATCCATCTTTTTAGCCTCAGCCTCCAGATTCTCAATCTTCTTACCGGGAGCAGCCAGATCCACCTTACTGTCGATGGTGGTATCCAATGCCATTTTCTCCAAGGCATGCGATTTAAGAAAACCATAGATGGCTAATGCCGCTAACAGCACACAGGCCCCTAAGGTAATATGTCCGGCTACCGCACCTATTTTAATATAGGCCACAGCAACTGCTCCAACCAATGAAGCAAATCCGGAAATGCCGGCAATACCAAAACCCGGCAATAAGAACATCTCCATAAGAAGTAAAACAACGCCTACAATGGCTAGTAAAATAACAAAAATTACGTTCATCATAATGCTTAATTTTTTTTTCAGACTGCAAAAATACAAAATATTTTTGATATATACAAATAAAAAAATAAATTTGCAAGATAAAAAAAAAAGTTGTACTTTTGCACCCCGAAACGATAAAAACATCAGGAATCGACACCTTATATTATATAATATGAGTCAAAATTTAGTTATAGTAGAGTCACCCACGAAGGCAAAAACAATTGAGAAGTTTTTAGGAAAGAATTACACCGTACTCTCCTCACAAGGACATATTCGAGACATTGAAGGTATTGGTAAGAATAGTATGGGTATTGATTTTGAGAACCAATATCGTCCCAATTACGTTATTGACGCACAAAAACACCAACTACTGAATACCCTGCGACAAGAAGTCAAAAAAGCCGACACCGTATGGCTCGCAAGTGATGAAGACCGCGAGGGAGAAGCCATTGCATGGCATTTGCAGGAAGTGCTGGAATTACCCAAGGAGCAGTCCCATCGTATTGTTTTTCATGAGATTACTCCCACTGCTATCCAAGAGGCTCTACTTCACCCCCGTCAGATTGACTATAACCTGGTGAATGCACAGCAAGCACGACGAGTCATTGACCGTATCGTAGGATTTGAATTATCTCCCGTTTTATGGCGCAAAGTAGCCACCGGACTCAGTGCCGGACGTGTGCAATCGGTGGCCGTTAGACTGATTGTGGAACGTGAACGTGAGATTGAGGATTTTAAGGAGCAGCAGCAATATCGCATAACGGCTGAATTCATCGGGAAAAACAAGGATGGACAAGACGTGGTTATTCAGACTGAACTGAACCATCGTTTTGCTACGCAACAACAGGCTAAAGAGTTCCTGGATGTATGCAGTCAAACACAGTTCTCCATATCCCAGATCCAGACCAAACCGGCTAAGCGTCAGCCGGCTCCACCATTTACCACATCGTCCTTGCAACAGGAGGCTGCACGTAAACTGAAGTTCCCGGTCAGCAGAACGATGCGTTTAGCCCAATCGCTATATGAGGCCGGTCATATTACTTATATGCGTACAGACTCGGTTAACCTCAGTTCCTTAGCCATCGGTGCATGTAAGAAGGAGATTATCGATGAATACGGAGAAAAATACTCGCGTACACGTCAATATAAAACGGTCAGCAAGGGTGCACAAGAGGCGCACGAGGCTATTCGCCCCACCTATATGAATCAACGGCAAGCAGGACGTACTGCGGATGAGAAACGGTTGTATGAACTGATATGGAAACGCACGTTAGCATCCCAGATGGCGGATGCTGAAACCGAGACCACCCGCGTCGAGATTACTTCACCCGATACCGACTATGCTTTTGTGGCAGTGGGCGAAGTTATTTTGTTTGACGGTTTCATGCGTGTTTACATCCAATCTACCGATGATGAAAATGCAGAAGCCACCACTGTGTTGCCACATTTAGACAAAGGAATGGCATTGGCTTGTAATGAATACATAGCTACCGAACAATATACCAAACCACCTATCCGCTATACCGAAGCAGCATTGGTGAAGAGGATGGAAGAATTAGGAATCGGTCGTCCTTCCACCTATGCCACTATCATTGAAACGATTCAATCGCGCAAGTATGCGATTAAGGGGTCTGTGCCCGGAGAGAAACGCATTATTTCTATCTTAACCATGCGCAATGGCAGGTTAGCCCTCAAACAGCGGCCTGAGTTATTTGGTCATGATGCACAAAAACTGATCCCCACTGACTTAGGCCGATTAACAAACGACTTTTTAGTGCAACAATTCCCCGATATCCTTAGTTTTGACTTCACTGCCAACGAGGAAGAGAATTTTGATAAAGTAGCAGCGGGCAAGGCCGATTGGGTTAAGACGGTAGATACATTCTATCAGAAATTCCATCCGGCTATCCAACATATCCCGGCCGGCAAGATGGCAAGCCGTACGTTAGGTACCGACCCTGTTAGCGGTGCACCGGTTTTAGCTAAGATTAGCAAGATCGGACCTTGCGTTCAATTAGGTGTAGCCGACAATGGTAAACCTCGGTTTGCCAGTCTGCAACCGGGACAATCCATCTACACCATCACACTGGAGCAGGCATTGGAATTATTTAAAGAAGCCAAGAATAAAGTGCTCTTCTTATTGGGCGGCAAAGAGGTCATCTATGGCACCGGTAAGTTTGGACCTTATATTAAATGTGGTGATCAGTATCTTTCTGTACCCCGGACAACTTCCATTGGTGATCTCACTCCGGCAACGGTACAAGCTATGCTGAACGCTAAAGCCGACCAGGCATTACCCATTCGTCAGATAGGCGATTTCCAAATCATGCGAGGGCAATATGGTCTTTACCTCAAAACCGCGCAAGGCAATTATAAACTATCTAAGAACTGCAATATAGACGAACTGTCTATTGAAGCATGCCAAAAAATCATTGACAATTACAAAGATCACACGAAATATGCTCGTAAACATTCTTAAATCAAAGATCCATCGGGTGGTGGTTACCGAAGCCAATTTGGACTATGTAGGTTCCATCACGATTGATGAAGAATGGATGGAAAAAAGTGGAATTCTATCCGGAGAACGCGTTCAGGTGGTAGATATCACGAATGGTGCACGATTAGAGACGTATGTCATTCCCGGCAAGCGTGGCAGCAAATGCATTTGCATGAATGGTGCTGCGGCTCATTTGATGCATGTTGGAGACACGGTTATCGTGATGGCTTATGCATGGATGACCCCGGATGAACAGAAGACTTTTCAACCTAAAATCATCTTCCCTAACAAGTAATGTTTTTTGACCTCTTACATACCGATTTACATAGTGCAGCGCGCGCGGGCGTGGTGCATACGGATCATGGCGATATACTGACGCCTATTTTTATGCCGGTCGGTACAGTAGGTACGGTTAAGGGAGTGCATAAACGCGACTTGATTGACGATATACATGCGCAAATCATTTTAGGTAACACCTACCATCTCTATCTGCGTCCCGGCACTCAGATTCTACATCAGGCCGGTGGACTGCATCGCTTTGAGGGATGGGATAAACCTATCCTAACCGATTCAGGTGGTTACCAGGTTTTTTCATTGACGGATATTCGTAAGATGACCGAAGAGGGTGTGCAATTCTCGTCTCATATAGATGGGCGTAAACTGATGTTTACACCGGAGAACGTGATGGATATAGAGCGCGAGATTGGTGCCGACATCATGATGGCTTTTGACGAATGTTGTCCTGGAACGGCCGACAAATCGTATGCGTTAAATAGCATGAATCGCACCCATCGCTGGTTAGATCGTTGCATCAAAAGATTTGACCAAACCGAGGATCTTTACGGATATAAACAACATCTGTTTCCTATTGTACAAGGATGTGTTTATACCGATTTGCGTCAGGAGGCGGCCAAGCGATTAAGAGACTTAGATCGGGATGGTTATGCCATTGGAGGATTAGCAGTAGGAGAGCCCGCGGAGAAGATGTACGAGATGATTGAGGTGGTAAATGACATACTGCCGGAAAATAAACCGCGCTACCTGATGGGAGTAGGTACGCCTTGGAATATATTAGAAGGTATTGAACGTGGTGTGGATATGTTTGACTGCGTGATGCCTACACGCAATGGTCGAAACGGAATGATTTTTACCCGCCAAGGGGTGATGAATATGCGCAATAAGAAATGGGAGGATGACTTCACCGAATTGGATCCAACCGGCACCAGTTATGTGGATCATCAGTACACTCGCGCTTATGTACGACATCTCATTCACGCCGAAGAGATGTTGGGCTTAGAGATACTCAGCATACACAACTTAGCCTTCTACCTATGGCTGGTAGGCGAAGCTCGCAAACATATCCTTGAAGGAGACTTTAAAGCATGGAAAGACGGCATCATGCCTACCTTAATGACACGACTATGAACAAACAATGGGATTGGCATATTATTAAGCGACTGGACTGGTACATCATCAGCAAGTTCTTAGGCACGTTCTTTTTCTCGATTATTCTGATCTTAGGCATTGGCATTGTCTTTGATTTGACCGAAAAAATGGACGATTTTTATGAGTACCAATTATCCGCTAAGGATATTATTTTCGGGTACTATATCTACTTTATCCCATACTACATGAATATGTTCAGTCCGCTGTTCATCTTCATATCCGTTATCTTCTTCACATCTAAACTCGCCGGCAATAGTGAGATTATTGCAATGATGGCTACCGGCATGAGTTTTCGCCGACTGATGTGGCCATATCTGTTCTCGGCTATTGTACTCTTCCTTATGTTGTTCTTCTTATCCGGCTATATCATACCTCCGGCATCAGGTAAGTTGCTGCATTTTGAAGATCAGTACATATCGCATTTCACCAATGATAATGCGCGTAATATCCAGATGGAAGTTGAACCGGGTACGGTTTTGTATATGGAGACTTTCCGCCTTAATTCCAATATGGGTTATCGTGCCTCGCTGGAGCATTTTGAAGGTAAGACCTTGCAGATGCGTATTACGGCCGACCGTATTGGGTATGACTCGGCGTATAACTGGCATTTGGAGAACTACACGCGACGTGAGTTTAATGGTCTATACGAAACCCTTACGCGCGGGGCACGATTGGATACAATTATTCCGATGAAACCTGAGGAATTATTCATTACAGCCGAACAAGCCCAAGAAATGACTAACCCTGAACTCAAAGCCTATATGGATCGTCAACGCCAACGTGGTACCGGCAATCTACAAGCCTTTGAGGACGAATGGCATAAACGCTTTTCCGGACCTATTGGAGCCTTTATCATGACCCTTTTAGGCGTAACAATGAGTTGCAAGAAAGTACGCGGAGGAATGGGTAAGAACTTAGGAATAGGCATTACCTTGTCCGCCATGTATATCTTGTTTACAACCGTTAGTACAACGTTCTCGGTAAGTGGGGCCATGTCACCGTTTATGGCAGCATGGTTACCTAACTTTGTCTTCTTGGCAATTGGAATGTACCTCTATTTCCAGGTCCGCAAGTAATTATCTTCTCGTGATTTTTTCTATTTCTGCCCAAATGACCGGCAGAATCGTATTGAGTAGCCAGATGATACTGACTGCTATGGTGATGGCTACCACATTCGTTGTGAACTGACCAAAGATCATTGCTGCCCAACCACCTTTGATGGCCACATCCGCCGCCGGCAATCCCGGCATTAAACTGATTACCACATAGTAGAGCGCAATGCTACTAACAGCCTGCCATGGACTTAGATAGATGCCGACAAAAGTCAGCACACCCCATAGTTGTACTCCCCAAACAGCATAACGAATAACAGTCCACACCAACACCCATCCCCATTTATGCCAATCCTTTAGCCAATGTTGGAATTGATCTTTCCACGATGAATCGGACGATAATGCGTATTGGTCGGACGATGAGGATAATGAGTCTTCGGCTAAACGAGCCGGCACATCACCGGCACGATAAGGTGTAATGAATCCCGCTAACATACCAGCCATAACCTGTCGCCAACTATCGATGAACGATATGTTTTTCCAGCCTTCCAGTACCCATTGCCAACGTCGCGTCTCGGCTAATAACTGAGCCGGGATGAGAAGGATAGCGGAGAGAATGCCTACCCATTGATAGCCATTAGCATCATGCAACGAGAGACGGATTTGGTCATAATGGTCGTAGGTGGCTAATTGATACACCAAATAGCCTATGGCCGCAAGCGAAATCAGCCAACTAAAATAACGCAAGTATGTCTTCCACATGGATTGCATAGTAACAATGGTCATGCAAAGGTATATTTTTTTTATGAAATACGCAAATTTTATTTGGAAATATCAAAAAAAAATTGTACTTTTGCAGCGCAAAACTGCAAAAAACAATTAATACACAACGATATGAATGTACATTTTCAAGTAAATTACCGCACCGAATTCGGTCAACAATTATGTATTATCCAATTCGGTAGTAAACCTGCCTACACGGAGTTGACTCCGTTATGGATGAGTTGTCAAGGTCAAGATTGTTGGGCAGCAGATGTCCAATTGCAGGGCAGTACTTTTGAGTACAAGTATGCTATCCGTTTAGATAATGGCGCATACATCTACGAGGCCGGTATGCCCCGTATGGTGGCACTGCGTGCAGCGGACAAGAACGTGACCATCCATGATTTTTGGCAGACGATCGATTATGAGAAAGCCTTTTACACAACCGCTTTCCTTAAATCTCTCTTCCGCCGTCATCCTGTCAACCAAGCATTAAAAAATGCTGTATCCACCGCTAAATCCAACGTGCGTTTCAGTATTGATTTGCCGCAGATTCTGCCATGCCAAGGTGTAGCCGTGATGGGTAACATACCTGAATTAGGCAATTGGAACAAGGATAAGAAAGTGGTGATGGACGATAAGGACTTCCCTATTTGGCGTGCCAATATCAATGTTAAGGCAAACGAGATTTTTGAGTACAAGTATGTAGTATATGACAAGACCACCAATGAGATTGTAGATATGGAGTGGGGTGAGAACCGTCATGTATGGGGAGTCCAAAAAGGTGTAGTGGTGCTGCAAAACGACCGCAATTTCCGTCGTACTCTGCCTCGCTGGAAAGGTGCCGGCGTTGCTATTCCTGTCTTTAGTCTTCGTACAGACGAGGGCTTTGGTATTGGTGAGTTCCAGGACTTGAAGAAAATGGCGGAGTGGGCTTCGATGACAGGTATGAAGATGATTCAGACTCTGCCTATCAACGATACCACGCTCACGCACACCAATCGCGACAGTTATCCATATAGTCCGGTTAGTGTCTTTGCGTTGCATCCCATTTATATCAATATTGAGAAAATGGGCAAGTTAACTCCTGCTCAACAGAAGAAATACAATGCTACCAAGAAGGAGTTTAACGCCAAGACGATTGCTGATTATCAGGTCGTTTATGACGAGAAAATGAAGTACTTCAAGGCGCTGTATAAGACCGATAAAACGGCACTTTTTGCCACATCCGAGTACAAGGCTTTCTTCCAGAAGAACAAGAGTTGGCTGGAGCCCTACGCTGCCTTTATGAGCAAGCGTGATAAGGAGCCCAAGGACTTCTATTGCTACCTGCAGTTCCATGCTGATAAACAATTAAGTGATGCTGTTTCCTACGCTCATAGCATAGGTGTAGCCATGAAGGGTGATATACCCATTGGCATCAATCCGGATAGTGTAGATGCCTACGAGAATCCAGAACTCTTCAACCTGAATGCCAGTGCCGGTGCTCCACCTGATGATTTTGATGCACGTGGTCAGAACTGGGGCTTCCCGACGTATAACTGGAATGTAATGGCTCAAGATAACTATGCATGGTGGCAACGTCGCTTCAGCAAGATGGCGGATTACTTTGATGCTTATCGTATCGACCATATCTTAGGTATGTTCCGTATCTGGCAAATGCGCAAGAGTGATGTATGGGGATTATGCGGACATTTTTGCCCGGCTCTGCCATATAGCATGCAGGACTTGTGGAATATGGGCGTTAAGTTGGACGAAGATCGTATGACTAAGCCGTATATCCGCAGCAATTTCTTAGGTGATGTCTTTGGTTTTGATACCGAGTACGCCAAAGAGCATTTCTTGCTGACTAACGATGGTTATGTCTATTATTTCCGTCCGGAATTTGATACCCAAGTTAAGGTTCAAACATACTTTGAGGAAGGTGAAGGCAAGAACTTGCCGGAAGGTCAACGCACCAATTTGATGAATGGACTGATTTACCTGCATTGCGAAGTGCTGTTCGTCCGTGACCAGCAGAATGAGGCATTGGTTCATCCGCGTATCAGCATCTATCAAAGTCATAGCTTTAACGAACTATACCAAGATCAGAAGAATGTGATTATGGGTATCTATAATGACTATTTCTTCCGTCGTCATACGGAGTTTTGGCGTGGCAGTGCCATGAGCAAGATTCCTACGCTGATTAACTCCACCGGCATGTTATGCTGTGGTGAGGACTTAGGTATGGTGCCCGAATGCGTTCCGCAAGTGATGCATGAATTGCAGATTCTTAGTTTGGAGATCCAACGCATGCCGAAGGATCCGACAATTAAATTCGCTCATCCGGCAGATGCGCCCTATTTAAGTGTATGCACAACAGGCACGCACGATACCAATCCGTTACGCGCATGGTGGGAAGAGGACCGCGAGACGACGCAGCGTTTCTATAACGAGCAGATGGGCTGGTGGGGAGAAGCCCCACAAGAGATGACTCCGGAAATCGCTGAGTTTGTGGTTAATCAGCACATGTTCAGTCCGGCTATGTGGGTCATTCTGCCTCTGCAAGACTGGCTAGCCGTTGATGGCAATGTACGTATCAAGGACGCTCATGCCGATCGTATCAACCTGCCCAGCAATCCTCGCCACTTCTGGAACTACCGTATGCACTTGAGCATCGAGGACCTAATGACGAAGACCGCATTAAATGAGAAGATAAAGAAACTCACCAGCGTGAGATAACATAACAAAAAAAGGAGCCCAAACGGACTCCTTTTTTTGATGTCGAGAAGAGGCGACTCGAACGCCCGATACTCATACGGCAAATTTTTATTCATAAGTCCTTGATACTCAATAGGACATTTTTATTAAATTGAACAGTGAAAGCACGATTAAAACCCGATTTTCACTGCATAAAACTTTGATTTATTTATATTTATATAGAACCGGCATTGCTAAAAATTAACTTGGATTGTTTCGGTTAATACATCAATCGAATTTTTCAAGTCATCCTGTTGATT
>JAGHTR010000055.1 GCA_018065205.1 Candidatus Colicola caccequi | reverse complement strand
TGTCTTATCCTGAAATAAGTAGACTATAAAAAAAGCCAGACAATTGAATTGTCTGGCTATAATGATTAACGTCAGCGATGACGTGGTTATTTATACCGCAGTCCCAGTTCATAACGACGAGTGAAATCTTCTCGTGAGCAGAAGAGAACACTCATATTTTTGTTATCATATACTGAAGACCAAATGGTAATCCATGGCCAATCATTTTTGTTGTCAACATCCAATAGAGGTCGATATTCCATTAGTGCTTTTAATTTAGCTATACAATCCGGGTCATTTTTCATAATACGCGCTGCATAGCAAATATCCATGGCTTTTTGTGCAGTAAGACCGGAGGTGAGATTTAGCAATGAATCAACTACATCATGACGCCAAAAGCCCATTTCGTTACCCAAGGCTATTCCTATAGGGAAATCCATTGCATCTTTGGACAGATAATAGTTGGTGGCTATCACATAATCCTCACGGGTCTGAGGTTTAATCTGTGGTGATTCAGGATTGGTCTGTTTGCGGCATTGTGTTTTTAGGTCATCGCCGCGCAATACGCGCATAGTGTTCTCTGTCCATTCAATAATAGCTCTATCACCGTTCTTGTCGGCAAAAGCAAAGTGCATATCAATCCAAGGAATAGTACTCAATAGACTGGTTTGGAAGATAGATACTATATTAAACTTTCCCAACATGGCAATGGCTTGCTCCACTGTTGCACAATTATCCAAAATAACACGCGTAATCATCGCATTGGTTAAATTCGTTTTTCCGGATTCTTGTTGGTAGGTTCCGTCGTATTCCAACACCATCAAACCGGACATCAAACCTTGATCATTCATGCCATCCAAGATAAAATAAGGAGCATAGAGAGCAAGTTCTTGCATACGGGGTGTTTGATACCCATTTTCCTCGTTTAGGAATTGAGTCAGAATACCCAAATCGCATGTGCCTACTGTAGCGTAACGAGTAATGTTTCCGGAAGCATCTTTCACTTGGGGAGTATGTACTATCAACGTATGATCATCAGCCGGAGGGAAATCGTAGTTACGGCCTAAGATATATCCACCGTTCGTGCCAGCCATGCTAAAACAAGTGCAACCGCCACAATGAGCACAGATAGTGTCCATGTTTCCTCCTCCCAATATTTCCGTAAAATTAGTCTTTGATTCTTTCAAAATCACATTCTTGATAGCATCAATCAGGGACGGCAGATCTTTGGTATTAGCATCCAGTACTTCCTGTATTTTGTAATCAAACAGACAATTCATTTCGTACAAATAGCCCATATTGTCCACTTGACGAAGCGATTGAATGGTTTTCCACTGGTCATCTGTCCATGTAACACCAGATGGCTTAATCGGAGTTGGTTGCGGCGATGCGGGGGTATCATCCTTACATCCCGTTAACACGATGGCAGTTATAGCCATCAAAGCAAAAAAGAGTTTACGCATTTGTGATTTGTGATTGGTTATTTGTTATTGGTGATTTGAGGAATTTACCAGCGATTGTAATGAATATTGGCGGTATTCCATTTATCCTTGATTTCGGGTTGTTCGGCAGGGACACCTACAGGGACGATGCACAAGGGAATGATATGCTCGGGCAGGCCAAGCAAAGTCTGTGCCTGCGCATAACGCTCGGTAGGATAGAGTCCGGTCCAAACGGCTCCCAAGCCCATAGAATGGGCTGCAAGTAAGATATTCTGGGTAGCAGCGCTAACATCATCAATCCAAAAATCACGTCCCTCACCCTCGATGGCTTTACTCATATCGCCACAGGGGACGATAGCGATAGCCGGATGTTGGTCGCAACGACTGTAAGGAAAGGCTTGACCTAATTGGGCAAGTACACTATCCTCCGTAACCACAATAAAAGCCCATGGTTGACGATTGATGGCACTGGGAGCAGACATAGCACATTGGAGCAATGTCTGAATTTGTTCATCAGAGATCTTGTCTCCTGTAAACTGGCGCACTGACACACGTGTGCGGATGTTTTCAATTACATTGTCTTGTTTCATAGTAGAAGAATTTGATTGGTTTTGGCACCCCAAAAGAGAAAAGATGCAGACGCAAACATAGATGAGAACTTTGTTTTGCATAATAATAAAATTTAATTGTTTTTTACTGAAGTGCTCGGAAGCACTTTTGTTGCGCGATAGATAGTAGTTATTCCAAAAGATAGTGTTTGGGCTTGGACTTGGTTGAAACCGGCATCCCGCAGGTGTTGGCACATCTGTTCGCCCCAAATAAAATGTTTAACCGAATGATTGAGGTAATTATACGCCGTGCGATTACGGCTTAACACACGTCCCACAAACGGCATGACATGGGAGAAATACAAATCATAACACCACGCCATCAATCGATTAGACGGATAAGAGAACTCCAGAATCATCAGTTCGCCATTGGGTTTGAGTACCCGATACATCTCACGCAAGCCCTTATCCAAGTCCGAGAAATTGCGAACCCCATAGGAGCAGGTAACAGCATCAAAAGTATGCGATTCAAAGGGCATATCTAAAGCGCTGGCCTGCATAAAAGAGACTCGGTCGGACCAATGATGTTGCTCCACCTTAGTTTTACCAATCGCCATCATCTCGGTACTCAAATCAATACCGGTTATACGATTGGCTTTATGGTGTTTAAGTAGAGCGAGCGTAAGGTCAGCCGTACCGATTGCCACATCCAGCACATGATTAGAGGGTTGCATTCCCTTGACTGCCACTTTCCGCCAGCGGCGGTCCTCGTTAAGCGAGAGCAAATGATTGAGCGGATCATACGTAGCGGCTATGCCATCAAAGAAAGTGCCTATATTTTGTTTTTCATTCATTGCGACGTTTGAGTTGTGGCAAATACGTTTGCCGGATATAGATGAAATGCGGGTGCTGCTGCAAGGTTTTTTCGGCTTGACGAATAGCAGCAGGGATATCCCCTGATTTTTCGTAACACTGCGCAATACATAACTGAATAGCCGGTAAGTTCCATAGATAACGGAAAGCCGTATCGCGCAACATGATAGACTCAGCCTGTAAAAACAGTTCCATGGCTTGTTTCTTATCCCCGCCAAATAGTTTAGGTGCATAAAAGTCCACATTGCCTTTTAGGGTTAATGCAATGGGGTTATTAGGGTCCGAAAGCAGAGCCTGTTTAGCGGTTTTGAAGGACTGCATACCTTCGGAAAAAATCTTACTCTTATCTAATAAATACGCATACGCGTGAGAGGCAGAGCGATAGGCGATATACGTAGCCTTAGGCAAGTACGACTGTTCTTGGCTAAGATGGTTATTAAACTGTTGCAAGTAATGCGCAGCCTCCTCCATACGGTTTTGGTCCGCCAACACAGGTATATAACCATATTCATAATTGATAAGACGCAAGCGTTGAGGATGAGACATTGTATTCCAATCCTGGGCATCGATATACTGTCCCCATAGCGAGAGGTCGGAGGACATATATGCCATATATAACTGCTCATCGCTGAACTGGCAGAAAGCCAATTGAGCGACGAGTAGCATAATAGAGAAGATTAGCTTACGCATTCTCTAACAAGAGGGTACGAGTAGGTTGGTCACATACCTCGGTAGGACCGTAGTACTGAATAGGTCCGGGGTACACATATTTCGAATCAGCAGAAGCCCAATCGCCACGATGTGCCTCCAAATACTTAAACGGCTTACCATTGAGGTCCACCAAAGCCTTTTGGATAACAGGTTTCATCTTACCATTGCGTTTCTCCATATTCATCATCATAGTGATAGGCACACCACCTGCGATCCATTCAGCAGCAGGAGCAGTCAGGTTACGAACCACAGCCATATATCCGGACTTACCGGCAACAATGAGTTGGGTAGCCGTTTGACCAAGACTATAGCAATAATCGGCATCAAAGTTAGATGGGATAGCGCAACGTCCTTCATAACCGAAGAAGTGATGCTGGGTAGAGAACTTACCTACATACGATCCGGCACCTTTCATTTGAGCGAGTTTCTTACCTACCATTTCGATGAGCAGTTTCTCCGTCTCAATCAGGCTGACCTGTACGTTTCCGTGAGGGTCACGATCCATAGTGAGTTGCTTAGCGATGGCCTTAGGCAGCGAGCGATAGAGTTCGCAGGACATCGGAGTAAGCATGGTCTTGATATACTCACGTTTAGCATCATCACCTTCCATAGCGACGAACTCATCGTTATTAGCGAGCAAGTCATTGAGTTCTTGGATCAGACGACGCATGGCGGGGATAAACTCAATCAGTCCTTCGGGAATGAGTACGGTACCGAAGTTCTGTCCGGCAGCAGCACGAGCAGCCACCACTTTAGCAATCTGATTAACGATATCCTGGAGGGTCTGATTCTTAGCCTCTACTTCCTCCGATATGATACAGATATTAGGTTGGCTCTGCAGCGCACATTCAAGAGCGATATGGCTGGCACTACGTCCCATCAGACGAATGAAGTGCCAGTATTTCTTAGCAGAGTTAGCATCGCGTTGGATGTTACCAATCAATTCACTATACACCTTACAAGCGGTATCAAAACCGAAGGAAGTCTCAATCATCTCATTCTTGAGGTCACCATCAATGGTCTTTGGGCAGCCGATGACTTGGATGCCGGTTTTTTTCTGGAGGTAGTACTCAGCGAGCACACAAGCGTTCGTATTGGAGTCGTCACCACCAATGATAACGATGGCTTTAACGTTTAATTGTTTGCATACTTCAATACCTTTGTCAAACTGCCATTCTTCCTCGAGTTTGGTGCGACCGGAACCTATAATATCAAATCCACCGGTATTACGGTATTCGTCAATAATATCTGCCGTCAATTCCTGATATCTACCTTCTACCAACCCGCTTGGTCCGCCTAAGAAACCATAGAGTTTATTTTCGGGGTTGATTTTCTTGAGGCCATCAAATAAGCCACAGATAACGTTGTGTCCGCCAGGAGCCTGACCGCCACTCAGGATAACACCCACATTGACGGGTTCAGAAGCACGATGGCTATTGGCAGCAGCATCTAACGTAATAACAGGCATACCATACGTATTGGGGAAGAGTGCCTTAATCTCTTCTTGATCGGCTACGGATTGAGTAGCCTGACCTTCCCTTAAAACGACTTGTCCAAGAAGTGCAGTAGGCATCTTGGGTTGATACGATTGACGAGCAATCTGTAAAGGACTTTTTTTCATTTGTAATTGGTTATTTGTAATTTGTAATTTATAATTGCATATCTGAGCGAATGAGGTTGATGAGTTGTTCCACAGCCTGTTCCTGAGGTATATTTTTAAGCACACATTCCTTACCTCGATAGAGGGAAACACGGTCGCGTCCGGCACCCACATAACCATAGTCGGCATCCGCCATTTCGCCGGGTCCATTCACGATGCATCCCATCACGGCAATCTTCGGGTATTTCCTCATAAAGAACCGCGCATTTTGAGACATGGCATTCTTGATATCAGCCACTGTTTGTTGAAGATTAAACATAGTGCGGCCGCATCCCGGGCAACTAACGAACTCCGTCTTAAAGCGTGCTATTCCGGCGGCTTGTAATATATTTTGAGCGAGAACCTCCAATTGGTCCGTCATAAAGTTAGGATTGAGTAGGTCCACACGTTTCACATTAAACTGCCACAGCAGTCGTCCAATCTCGGCAGCAGCATGCAATTGGAACAGATTCCAATCAGCCACGTTCGTATAGTAGAAAATCGAGTGTTTGACTTCGTCAAAACAGATGATATTACTTTCGTCATAGCGTGGTGAATCGGGGTCAGCAAAATAGTCCACTAACGCCTGTGCCACCGGTATTTCTGCCTCAGGTTGTTCGGATAGCGATACACGGATCGTATCCCCTATTCCCTCGGCTAATAATGCACCTATACCCACCGCTGATTTGATACGTCCATCCTCACCTTCGCCAGCCTCAGTAACACCTAAATGGATGGGGAAATGCATATTTTCGGCATCCATTGTTTGGACCAGCAGGCGTACGGTATCCACCATGATGCGTGTATTAGAGGCTTTGATGCTCAACACGATATCCATGAATTGCTGTTCTACAGCGATACGCAGGAACTCCATGCACGATGCCACCATTCCTTCGGGTGTATCGCCATATTGCTCCATAATGCGTTTGGATAACGAGCCATGGTTAACACCGATACGAATAGCGGTATGATGGGCTTTGCATATATCCAGCAAATGGACAAAACGTTCTCTCATCGCGACAGGGTCGGCTGCATAGTTTCCAGGATTGATACGCACTTTTTCCACTACTTGAGCCGCAGCGTCCGCCACATCGGAGCGAAAATGGATATCGGCAACAAGAGGCATGGCGCTATTCAGTTGCGTGTGAATTTGCTGCAATGACTCCACCTCGCGCATACCTTGTGTAGTAAATCGGAACAATTCAGCTCCGGCTTGTTGGCATAGCAGGGCTTGACTTACAGAAGCCTCAATATCGTTGGTAGATGTATTGGCCATGGTCTGAATCCGGATTGGAAAATCGGAACCGATAGACAAATTACCTACCCTCGTTGTAGAGGTTTTTCGGCGGGCATATTTGAGTGAAATATTCATTTTTTATCGTAAAAACACTTATTTTATGCAAATTTTTCGTTTTTTTTGCCTAAAAATTTGGTCAGTTCATTTTTTTTTTGTACTTTTGCAGCCGCTTTTGAGAAACAAAGCATGATTCAGTAGCTCAGCAGGTAGAGCACATCCCTTTTAAGGATGGGGTCCTGGGTTCGAGCCCCAGCTGGATCACAAGAGGTCGCAAGGCCTCTTTTTTTTTGCTAGTTATCTAGTTTTCTAGTTTTCTAAATTACTATATTGACGATACGGCCGGGTACGACGATGACTTTCTTAGGTGCAGCGCCATTGAGGTACTTAGCCGTATCTTGGCTGTCCATGACTGCCTTTTCAACTTCCTCCTTAGTAGCAGTCTTAGGTTGCTCCAAGACGAAGCGTACTTTGCCATTAAATTGCACGGGGTACTTAACACTATCCTCCACGAGATAGGACTCGTTGCATACAGGCCATTGTGCATCAATAACGAAGGACGTCTCTCCACAGCGTTGCCACATAGCCTCAGCGATATGTGGGGCATACGGAGTAAGCAGAATAGCCACTTGTTTGAGAATAGCACGAGACGTGCAATGCAAGGCAGCCAATTCGTTTTGGGCTATCATAAAGGCAGGAATAGAGGTATTGAATGAGAAGTTCTCAATATCCCACGTTATTTTCTTAATCAGTTTATGTAGGCTCTTGAGTTCATCGAGGGAAGGTTCGCCATCCGTCATATTCTCGTACATATTCCATAGTTTACGCAGAAAACGATGCACACCGTCGATGCCTTTGGTATCCCAAGGTTTAGACATCTCTAATGGGCCAAGGAACATCTCATACAAACGCAATGTATCTGCGCCATACTGTTCTACCATATCATCCGGATTGACGACGTTGAACATTGATTTAGACATTTTCTCAACCGCCCAACCGCATATATACTGACCATTCTCCAAAACAAACTCAGCGTTTTTGAAGTCCGGCATCCATTGACGGAAAGCATCTATATCCAACACGTCGTTATGAACGATATTTACGTTCACGTGAATGGGTTGCACTTTGTCCTTATACTCAGGGTTATTAATCAGGTTGTAACTGATATAGAGGTTACCGGTTGCACCTTCGCCTATATAACGATAGACGAAGTTAGAGCGGCCCTGTATCATACCTTGGTTGATAAGTTTCTTAAATGGTTCATCCTCGCATACGTAGCCTAAATCATAGAGGAACTTATTCCAAAAACGGCTATAGATAAGATGGCCGGTAGCATGTTCGGAGCCACCTATATACAGGTTGACTTGACGCCAATACGCATTCACATCTTTATCCACTAAAGCCTGGTCGTTATGGTTATCCATATACCGCAAGTAGTAAGCACTACTTCCTGCAAATCCCGGCATTGTGTTGAGTTCCAGCGGATAACCTTTATAGGTCCAATCCTTAGCATTACCCAATGGAGGACGCCCATCTTGGGTAGGTTTGAAATCGGTTACTTCAGGCAGGGTGATTGGCAGGTCTTTCTCATCCACCATATAGGGCATACCATCCTTATAATAAACAGGGAAGGGTTCACCCCAATAGCGTTGACGCGAGAAGATAGCATCACGCAATCGGTAATTTACCTTAACGCGACCTATGCCGGTATTGGTGATATACTCCTTCATCTGCGCAATAGCGTCTTTCACTTCCAGTCCATTTAGGAAGCCGGAGTTCATCATCTTACCTTCCTTAGCATCGAATGATTGTTCGGACACATCTGCGCCTTCAATCAATGGAATGATTGGTAAGTTGAAATGCTTAGCGAAGGCATAGTCTCGGCTATCATGTGCCGGCACAGCCATAATAGCGCCAGTGCCATAACCGCTTAGTACATAATCGCTAATATAAATAGGTATATCAGCATGAGTGAGAGGATTGATGGCATAACTGCCGGTAAAGACACCGGTTACTTTGCGGTCCGCAATACGTTCGCGTTCAGTACGATGTTTGCATCTATCCAGATAAGCCTCTACCTCCGCCTTATGATCATCAGTCACTACGCGTGCCACATACTCGGATTCAGGAGCGAGCACCATAAAGGTAACGCCAAAGACGGTATCGGCACGAGTGGTAAAGATGGTGAATGGCTCGTCTTGTCCTTTTATCTTA
This sequence comes from Candidatus Colicola caccequi, assembly GCA_018065205.1. GTDB lineage: Bacteria > Bacteroidota > Bacteroidia > Bacteroidales > Paludibacteraceae > Colicola > Colicola caccequi. Next base: position 7,738 of record JAGHTR010000055.1, on the reverse strand, counting down.
AACTGCATCTCGGCACCTTCGGATCGTCCAATCCAGTTCCGTTGTGTTTCTTTAAGTGATTCGGTCCAATCCAAACGGTCCAGTCCTTCGAGCAGTCGTCCTGCGTACGCACTAACGCGCAGGCTCCATTGACGCATCACGCGTTGCTCCACGGGGAAGCCCCCGCGCACACTGAGTCCTTCGCTGACCTCGTCATTAGCAAGCACCGTACCCAATTCGGGGCACCAGTTTACCTTGGTATCACTTAGGTAGGCGATACGATAGTTCATCAATCGTTCTTGCTGCTCTTTTTCGGAGAGTGTCTTCCACGTAGGATCCGTTTGCTCAAAGCGAGCAATCAGTTCGGAGATAGGACGAGCTTTTTGAGTAGTTGTATCAAAGTAGGAATTGAACATTTGGATAAAAGCCCATTGCGTCCATTTATAGTAATCCGGCGAACAAGTTTTGACTTCGCGATCCCAATCGTAGCAGAAACCTATTTTCTGGAGTTGTTCGATATAACGATCGATGTTCTTCATCGTCGTCACCTCAGGATGCTGACCGGTTTGAATAGCATATTGTTCGGCGGGTAATCCATAGGAATCAAATCCCATAGGATGCAGTACATTAAATCCCTGTAAACGTTTATAGCGAGCATAGATGTCGCTGGCTATATACCCTAACGGATGACCTACGTGCAGACCTGCTCCCGAAGGATAAGGGAACATGTCCAGCACATAGAAAGGTTGTTTATCACTCTTATTGCTCACTTTATAGGCATTGGCTTTCGTCCAAGCCTGTTGAGCCTTTTGTTCAATCTCTTTGAAGTTATAATCCATGATTATAGCATTTGTTTAACTTGGTTGTAAACATTTTCAGCGGTAAAGCCGAGTTTTTCATCCAGCACTTTATACGGAGCGCTAAATCCGAAGCTCTCTAAGCCCCAAATCTTGCCATTCTCCCCCACGAGGCTCTCTAACGTGCACGGCAGACCGGCCGTCATACCGAATCGTTTGATACCCTTTGGTAAGACTTCGTTTTGGTATTCAGCACTCTGCAGGCGGAATAACCCTTCGGAAGGAACACTAATGACTTGCAGGCGCACGCCTTCCTTGCGGAGCAGTTCTGCACCGGCCATCAACGTAGCGACTTCGCTACCACCGGCAACAAGCACTACTTGTGGGTTCTCGTCCTTAGAAACGATATAAGCACCTTTGCGGAAGCCTTCGAGGTTAGTATTGGGCACAGGAGTAATATCTTGACGGCTGAGAATGAGTGCGGTAGGCGTTTGTGTATTCTCAATAGCCAATCGCCAAGCCATCGTTGTTTCTTCTGCATCGGCAGGACGCATTACGAGCATTGAGTTGTGTCCATGATGGTTCTTGAGTTTCTCCATAAGACGTATTTGTGCCTCTTGTTCAACCGGTTCGTGGGTAGGACCATCTTCGCCAACGCGGAAGGCATCATGACTCCAAATAAAGATAACAGGAACTTCCATCAGGGCAGCCAGACGAACGGCAGGTTTCATATAATCGCTGAAGACAAAGAACGTACCGCAAGCAGGGATTATACCGCCATGCAGGCTCATACCAATCATTACGCAAGCCATAGTGAGTTCACTTACGCCGGCTTGTAGGAACTGACCGGAGAAGTCGCCTTTTTTGAATGCCGCTGTTTTCTTGAGGAAGCCATCGGTCTTATCGGAATTGCTAAGGTCAGCAGACGATACAATCATATTGCCTACATTCTCGGCCAAGTAACTGAGCACCGTTGCACTTGCGCCACGGGTTGCAGCACCGGCTTTCTGCTCAATCTTACTCCAATCAACGCAAGGAGTTTGACCTGACATATAAGCCTCATATTCATTACGCAAGGTCGGATTAGCCTCAGCCCATTGGTGATAAGCCTCGTAACGGCGATTGCATATTTCACGCAGTTCTTCTTGACGTTTAGCATACATCTCTTGTACTTCGGGGAAGATAACAAACGGTTCAGCCGGATTACCACCCAGTCCCTGAACGGTGCGTTCAAAGCTGGCGCCGGACTTAGATAGCGGTTGACCATGGGTAGAACATTTGCTTTCCCAAGAAGCGCCATCTTCGGTGAGGCATCCTTTACCCATAGTAGTATGTCCCACGATTAGGCTTGGGCGGTTCTTTTCTTCCTTAGCCTTAATAATAGCCTCACGAATAGCATCCGGATCATTACCCGGCACTTCCTGAACGAACCAATTCCATGCTTCGTATTTCTTAGCCACATCTTCAGATGAGACAGCATCGCAACCTGTTGAGAGTTGAATGTTATTGCTATCGTAGAACATGATTAGGTTATCCAATCCAAGATGTCCGGCTAAACGTCCTGCACCTTGACTAATTTCCTCTTGTACGCCACCATCCGAGATGAAAGCATAGATTGTAGGGTTATGCACAGCGCCGAAGCGAGCATTAAACCATTTAGCAGCGATGGCAGCACCTACGGCAAAGGTATGACCTTGACCCAGAGGTCCGGAGGTATTTTCTATACCACGATTGATATCGCGCTCTGGATGACCAGGCACCACACTACCCCATTGACGAAGTGTTTGCAGTTCGTCCAAAGTGAATTTACCGGCTAAGCATAATTGGCTATACAACATTGGAGCCATATGCCCGGGATCCAAGAAGAAACGATCACGAGCCTCCCATGCAGGGTTCTCCGGATCATATTCCAAGAACTCAGAAAAAAGGACATTAATAAAGTCCGAACCTCCCATAGCACCACCGGGATGCCCACTCTTTGCTTTTTCTACCATTGCTGCAGCCAGAATACGAATATTATTCGCTGCACGATTCATTAATTCAGTTGTGTGTTTCATATCAGTATATTTTGTTTGTTAAAATTTCCATCCAATATAGTAATTAAATCCCCAGTTGGTATTATCACGATAACCAAATCCGGGGATATAATATGGAGCCACTTCTTCTCCTTTCAAATTACGAGTAAACAGTACTTTCAGACGGAAGTACCATCCCATCATCAAGCCACTACATACATGTACTTGGCATCCTGCAACCACTTCACCCCAACAATTGAAGGAGTACTGATTTGTGAAGTCACAAGATGAAGCAGGTTGCCAATATGATCCGGCCACGCGTACGCCGGTGAGGTCATATTTCTCGTACGCTCCACCCACACGAATACCCACTAGTAAGGCGTCCAATGCTTCCACGTGCTTACGTAACCCATTCACATCCAATCCTAATTTGACAAAACCGCCTTGACCTTTCCAATACGTATCGGATACATTGGTTTGGCCAAAAGCATAACCCAATTCAATCGTAGGATAATAGCGTTGTTTCAAACGCAGATTAAGAGCCACCTCATAGGCTTGTAATTTACCTTTGGAACGAGCCACCTCTAAGACCGGCATAAACATATCAATCTTTAGATTCAGCCCTTGATAAATAGCCGAATCCGAATAGATGCGCAGACCATCTATATACATCCGATTATGGTGATAAACTGTATCCGGCATGTGCTTAGTTGCATTGGCTGTCAGGGTCAATAGCAACAACATTAATATGGAGAGCCATTTATTCATTATCGGGGTTTGTTCTTTGCAGCACAATATTCTTATCTATATCCAACATCACGGCATCATTGACAATAAGGACGGTATCTATCCAATTCCGTGTGTGGTTGATTTGCATAATCTTATGGTTATACACACAGCCACATTCAATACTAAGGAATTTCTGCTGATTCGTATAGATGGCAGTTAGTGTATCCTTCTTTTGATGGTAGGTTAGTACATAAGCACATGTATCTATACTATCCTTCAGAGGCAGGGCGATATATGAGACTTGCTTAGTATTGTTGTACAATACACTATCCGACCCTATGCCTTGTACCGTAATACTATCCCATTCGGTACGGACATTGAGTTGTACATTAGACGGCACGCGGTAATACTCGCGGAAATGACAATGCATAGCCACCTTACGTGTTTCATGGCATACTGTATCCGGCTGGCAGCTAATGCACAATAAGCCGACAAGCATCATATTAAAGAAGTTGACGTGCTTCATCTTTTAGGTCCTGTAAAGCTATTTCGTGAGGTGTATCGCCATTCATGTGATAAGCCTGAATCAGTACTTTCATATAATCCATTGCCGAACTACCCGGTTTGAGTTGAATGGCCATCTGGTTCACAAAAGCAGCCATTTCGTCACGCGCCACCATTATTTTCTGCCACACCTCATCGCTTATATACACTTGTTGACTCATGTTATGGTCAAACTCCAAACGAATGCGTTGTAACAATTCGCGCTGCACATCCATTACAGATTTATTCACCCATCCCGGATCATCCATCATCTCTTTGAGCATAGCCTCCGGCTCGGTGCGTTCCAGCAATAAACTCAGCCTTTCGTAAGCACGCATGCGAATGGGCGAGATGTTTTTTTTGCTCTCTCGCTGCAATTCAAACTTACGTTTCTTCTCCTCTTGGCGGAGCATAGAGTGCTGGATTAACCACACACCCAATACTACCACCAAGGCAGGAAGAACATATTTAAGAATTTCTATCATTCTTGTTTACGTTTATTAGCGAATCATATCTGCACCAAAGAATGGTTGCAAAGCCTTAGGAATACGAATTCCTTCTTCGCTTTGGTTATTCTCCAACAAAGCAGCCACAATACGCGGCAGGGCCAAAGCCGAACCATTCAGCGTATGAGCGATTTGAACTTTCTTATCCTCCTTACCACGATAACGGCATTTGAGACGGTTAGCTTGGTAGGTATCAAAATTAGATGTAGAAGAAACTTCGAGCCAACGATGTTGTGCTTCGCTATACACTTCAAAATCGTAGCAGATAGCCGCTGTAAAACTCATATCGCCACCGCAAAGGCGAAGGATACGATAGGGCAACTCTAACTTTTTGAGCAAACCTTCTACATGGTCCAACATCTCTCTATGAGAAGCGTCGCTATGCGCGGGCGTGTCTATACGAACGATTTCAATCTTAGAGAACTCATGCAGGCGGTTCAGGCCACGAACGTCCTTACCATAACTGCCAGCTTCACGACGGAAGCACTCGGTATAGGCGCAGTTCTTAATAGGCAATTGTTCCTCATCAATAATCTCATCACGATAGAGATTCGTTACAGGCACCTCAGCCGTTGGAATTAAGTAAAGATCATCCACTTCGCAATGGTACATCTGCCCTTCCTTATCAGGCAATTGACCCGTACCATAACCGGAAGCATGATTCACCACGGTAGGTGGCATGATTTCGGTATAACCGGCCTTCGTTGCTTCAGCCAAGAAGAAATCAATCAGCGCGCGCTGTAGGCGTGCACCTTGACCAATATAGACAGGGAATCCTGCACCGGATATTTTAACACCCAGGTCAAAATCAATAAGGTTGTATTTCTTAGCCAGTTCCCAGTGTGGCAATTTAGCGAATGCAGGTTGAGGATCTTCCTCCTCCGGCCAATCCTTAAGAGCAATGGCCGCTCCTTCCTTTGTAAAGGCTTTCTCGTTTGGCTGATTCAGTTTTTCCAACCCCTTTCCAAACTCCCAACCGCCAACTTTAACAGCCAAGTTATCTTCGGCGCTTTTACCTTCGGGAACAAGGGTATATGGAACGTTAGGAATAGTCAGCAACAATAGACGTTGTTTCTCTTCGGCATCCGCCATTTGTTGTTCGTATTGCTTAATATTTTCTTTCAGTACGCCTGTTTTAGCCTTGGCTTCTTCTGCTTCCGTTTTCTGTCCCTTAGCCATAAACATACCTATAGACTTGCTAATCTGATTCATTTCTGCGGAAGCGGCATCTTTTTTCTGTTGTGCAGCTTTACGCTCTTGATCCAATGCAATAACTTGGTCGATAGCTTCTTGAGCTCCGGCAAAATGTTTTTTGTTGAGGCCGGCCACAACAGCAGCCTTATCCTCGTAGATTTGTTTGAGTGTTAACATTTTTATGTTGTGATTAATGTGTGTGCGTATATGTGCGCCCTCGCGCGCACTCATATACAACATTCCCCCGCCGAAAGGCGGAGGAATAGTAAAATATTTACAATACGTTATGCCTCAGCAATAGGTTGAATGCTAACGTAGCTCTTGTCGTTGCGTTTACGGGTAAAAGTAACCACGCCATCGCATAATGCATACAAAGTATGATCGCTACCCATACCCATGTTTGCACCCGGGTTATGAACGGTACCACGTTGACGTACGATAATATTACCAGCCTTTGCGATTTGGCCACCCCAAATCTTCACACCAAGACGTTTGCTTTCTGATTCACGGCCGTTCTTAGAACTACCGACACCTTTCTTATGTGCCATAAACTAATCCTTTCTTTTTTTAGGCGAGAACAATCTCTTTAACAATAACATTGGTCAAGTCCTGACGATGACCGTTTAACTTCTTGTAACCTTTGCGACGTTTCTTGTGGAATACTAAAATCTTTTCAGCGCGGCATTCGTTATCCAAAATCTCGCAAATTACTTTAGCCCCCTTAACATAAGGAGCACCAACTTTAAACTTACCTTCGTTTTCTACGAAGAGCACTTTGTCAAATTCCAGAGCGGCACCTTTATCGCCCTCTGTACGATTGATGAACAGTTTCTTACCTACCTCGGCTTTGAACTGTTGACCCATCATGTCTACAATTGCGTACATTACTATTAAATGTATTAAATATTATGGCGGTGAGGCGTCCCAAGATCTATGCGCTGCTGTCGAAACTCATACGCTGCTTAGGTACTTATCAAGCCTATTCCGCAAAAAATCGTGCAAAAGTACAACTTTTTTTTGAGATGTGCAAATTTTTTTATGAAAAAAGTGTTTTTTTGGGCAAAATTTGATTTTTATATTACTAAAATTTGCCCAATTCATTTTTTTTTCATACCTTTGCACACTTTTTCTGCACGCATGCGTCGCGGGCACGCTCACCCAAGTGCATGCAAACAATAATATATAAATAGAAAAAACGAATATTAACAAACCTAAAAATGAATACAGTATTTCACAACAAATGGTTCGGGATTTGCATCATGGCATTCCTTATTTGTTCCATTTCATTAGATGCCCAAAGTAGGGGCAAACGTTCGTATAGCAAAGGCGAGAATTATCACTTCGGTTTTGTATATGGTGTAGGAGCCTATACAAATCTGCAAATAGATATGTCCGGCACCAATCCTACCGGTAACTTTGGCGGTTCAATTGGTGCAGGATATGAGTTCCGAAACAATGGTTTTTGGATTAGTCTCGGTGCCGGATATCATTTCCATCGCAGTTCCATTACGACGGACCTTTATTCTGACAGTCGTCCCGGTATGGATACTCAAGGAAAATCCGTTACGTTCCTCTACGATGTTCGTAATCAGAAAGACAAGAACGAATGGGGCTTTGTAGAAGTGCCGTTGATGTTGGGATACTACGTTAAAGGATTCTATGTGGGTGCAGGAGCCAAAGTAGCATTTCCCATGACAACCGATATCAAATCAACAGGCCGATATGAGTTTAGTGGCAAATATAGCAATTATACAGAAGAGGGACATGAACAGACAACTATTTTCCGTGATATGCATGAATATGGCACGTGGGATTTTGAAAGCAAAAATTCGGTGCGGCTCAAACCGAGCGTTTCTTTATGTATTGAATTAGGTTATGATGTTTTATCCTCGGTTTATTCACAAGGTTCAATGTGCTATATTCTCAAGATTGGTGGATACTTTGAATATGGCTTAAATAGTATGGTACGTACATC
>JAGHTR010000166.1 GCA_018065205.1 Candidatus Colicola caccequi | reverse complement strand
TGAATAATGAATATTGAATATTAGTATCCTAAGGCGTTATAGGTTTTTCCGTTTTGGCGAATGTAGAGGTGGCCATTGCGGAGGAACTTAGTTATTTGGTGATTGGTTATTTGTGATTGGTTATTTGGCAGGTCGGTTGGTACGTTTTGGTTAACAATCCACAGTTCGACGACGTCGTGGGAAATCATCACCATAGCATCAACTGTTCCCGGTACTTCGGTAATGAGATGTCCATATTGGAACATGTCTTGCACTTGTTTGCCATCTAATGTATTGTCGGCATTGATGGTAGCGTTTTCGTACCGAACGAAACGGCAGACATCTGCGGAGTCGGTTGTTGTGACCACTTCGGGGTCAGCTGCTACTTTTTGTGCAGCGACAGTCCATGCGGCAGAAGGTTGGAGTTCAGGTACGCCATAGTAGTTTTTGAAGTGTCCTTGTACGTTGTTCAGTTGGTGTCCAGCCTCTACACCTTGGGCATAGCGTTTACCGGTTTGCGGGTTAATGCCGTCCCAAATTAACATACTGCCGGTAGCATCACGGATGAAGACATACTGGTCGTATTTCTTAGTTACGACAACGGGGTTGAGGTAAATGAACTCAAAGTCTTTAGCCTGCACCGCTTGTGCGATGGTATGTTCAGCCACGACATTGACCATTACAGTCACTTCGATGTTGACGCCGGTGCTACTGAGTACGAGTGTATCCAGGTATTTACCCGGCGTTGTGACATGGTAGGAGACCGTCACTTTATCTCCGTCGCGATCCATGGTGTATGAAGATAATTGGAAGGCTTGTCCTTGTTTGAAAGAGCATGATATATCTTCGGTCAACTTATTAGCATTGACGACCAGTACTGTTTGTCCGTCGGCTTGTGCGCCGCTAAGACGTATATTGCCGAAGTTAACCATGTTAGCAGCGATGGCGGGGTCGTCGGTGCCTTTAGCGGGCACTTGACGGTAGATACTAACTTTAGTTTGGGAGTTAGGATCTGCGTAGCATCCAAATAACTTATCGTTGGCGTTGTATTGCATGTATTTGCGTTCGCTTGTTCCGGCGTTCTCTATGATAACTGCACCGTCGTCGGCGATGGTCATGCGCCAGAAGCCGTTGTTGCCATACGCGGGTGAGACGACATCGGTCCAGAGGGGCAGTTTATTTTTTGTTTTTCCTCCGGTAGCAACCAAGTAAGCCACTTCATACCGCAGTTCATCTTGGAAGATATAGACGGTATCTTGGTCATTCTCTCCGGTTTCTTTCCAAAGCGTATAGATAGCATCTTCATTCTCTCGCACGGTAGTACGCATATCGGCATAAACGCCTTTGATGGCGTGGATGTTGTTTTGCGAAACCATTTCGTCATAGTATCCCATGATCATGTTGGTTTGTCCGTCGGCTACGCCAAAGATTATTTGGTCGGAGTCTTGCAGTTGGTGAATATTGGTTACGAGTTGGAACGATGATTGGGTAAAGGGAGAGGAGCCACCTTCTTCTGCGCGGATATCGAGAGTATTGAGATAGATGGCATTTTCCTTACATACAATCCAGAATTTAATTTTTCCTGTTTTTTCGCCAATTACGATAGCCGAGTCTCGGTTATAGACACCTTCTCCGGACTTAGCGGGTTGGGTAATGACTAATGAATCGGGGGTATTGTCACCTATTTGGAAGTAGATAGTACCTTTGCCTTTGCTTGAGTTTAAGCAAAAGTTAACAATTATCTTGCGCACTTTAGTGAATGATTTGACGCTAGTGGCTCCGGCGCCGGATTGTGCTGTTTGCACACCTATTCCGGCGTACATGAGTTGTTGGTTAGCGTCATAACGAGGAGTGCCGACCACTCCGGCTTCTTTATCGCATACCCAGCCGTCGGTTTTGCCGTCGCACTTGGTGGAGCCCACGGTGCTTTCCCATGTGGTTGAGGTAAAAGTGTACTCAGTAATTCCTGCTTGGAGCAGGTTAGCCAATAAGATGGCACTAAAGAAGAGCAGAATTTTTTTCATGGTAAAAATAATATTATAATGTAAATAAGTATTCGAGTGCTTCTTGTATGTGTTGTTCATCAACGACTTGGTTGATGATAGGTTTCCCTATTTGTTGCAATAAGGTAAAGGAGATGGCATGCGGTTGTTCATTTTTCTTATCGTCATACATCCATTGTATGAGTTCTTTTCGGTCCGAGCACGCGCATTGTGGTCGTCCATAATAGGTTATCATAGTGTGGGCGAGTGTGCGTAACACTTCTCGGTCCAGTCCTAATAGGATGACGCTTAGGTACATCTCGGCAACCAATCCGTACATGACGGCATAGCCGTGGGAGATGGGGTCATTGGGTTGATGCCGTAAACTATATTCCTCCAAGGCATGTCCGATGGTATGTCCCATATTGAGTGTTTTGCGCAGTCCTTTTTCCTGGGGGTCTTGTGCGACGATGTGTTGTTTAACGGCCACGATATGTTGGATAAGAGCGGAAGGTAGGGGTGTGGTGTTGATTTGCTCTAAGGTGGATAGGGCCTGATGATAGGTGTTTGTGGAGTCCAACAGGGCTGTTTTAATGAGTTCGGCGTAGCCACTTAGTAGTTGATGGGAGGGTAGGGAGGTCAGGAAATCGGGTTCGATCCATGTATCGAGGGGTTGATGAATAATGCCGATACTGTTTTTGATGCCTTTGTAGTTAAATCCTGTTTTTCCTCCGGTGGAGGCATCTATCATTGCCAGAAGGGTGGTAGGTATATTGAGGTAGTCCATCCCTCGTTTGTAGGTAGAAGCGGCAAATCCTCCTAAATCGGTTATTATACCTCCTCCGATGCATACCAGCAGGCTCTTGCGCGTAGCGTGGTGGTTGAATAAGAAGTCCCAGATGGTGGTAACTGTCTCGAGTGTTTTGTTGCTTTCATCCGCATGTAAAGCCAATTGGGGTGTACATGGACATGAAAGAGCATCATCCACGAGGAAGAGCATATCCCGGTCGGGATAGGTTGTGCGCAGCCGTTCCGATATGGTGGTATATGATGGAGTATGCATGTCTTAGTTGTGTTGGAAATGCGATTGGTAATACTCTTTAACTATTCTCCACCAAATGGTAATATCTTTCCATATGATGTACCACGGTTCTTTATCTTCTTGCGTTTCGATGGTTACGGCCTCTTGTTGATGTCGATGCAGGTTATATTGCGCCAATGAATCGCTATCCATACTAATTATTGTCTTAGGTGCTTCCACCCGAATCACTTTATTATAGCGATTATAGTTGGTGGTATCCAATGTGCGTTGCATAGATGCCGAGTCGCGTATAGGGGCATACACTTTAGTTGCGGTAGTTATGCTGTCAATAGGGGTCATTAGTTTCCGTTGCATGGTAGTAGAGTCCGCGATGGGTGCTTTATATGTGGCAGCCTGAATGGTATCGTCCGTTTCTGCGCCGATGGCGCGGGACATGTTGGTGGTATC
>JAGHTR010000074.1 GCA_018065205.1 Candidatus Colicola caccequi | reverse complement strand
ATATCCAATACATTGTATTGTTTTCCTCCGTAAGTGCGCATATTCACCGTCACGGACACTAATGTACTCAAATCAACAGATGGAGAAGTGAGCGACGCGCCGGATGCGAAGATAGAATAGCCACTCTTATCCACCATGCCTTTGGCAGTCCAACCTGTAGCAGATGGAGTATTCCATGTCATTGTTACCGGAGTATCGGAACCTACTTTCTCTTCGTGAGCAAAGACGGCATAGAAAGTTATATCTTCCGTCACCTGCGGCGCATCTTCTACCTTATCAAATAAATCTGATGGACGCACATCCGTAGTTCCTTCAATCGGACTTTGGCTCCATCCCATAAAGACAGGACTTTGTGCATCAAACGCAGCCGGTTCAGATGGAATGGCATTCGGTTTAGCACCCTTGGCAACTTTGTTGGAGGGTTGGCCAACTGTATATTCTTGGCCATTCACTAACCATGTAATGGCGCATTCGGTAGTAGCTACGCCCTTTAGTGCGATATTGACATCATTGGCCCCCTTACTACTGATGGTTAATGTAGCAGAATAAGAACCTTCCTCAGTAGAGGAGAAACTGACCATAATAGTTGAATCGCCATTGGCCTCAGCCGCAGCGATTGTTGTTGGTACTACCACAAAAGCATCTGCGTCCTTGCCAGTGATAGTTAGAGTTATGTCATCCGTCAGTTTAGCTCCGGTCAGCAGAAAATTATCCGTAGCCGTTTCGCCCACAATTTGTTGTGGGAAAGTGATGGACGAAATGGTTGTATATAAAGTAGGTTCCGTGAACTCACATTGACAGCCGGTCAACATCATCGAATCCGTTAACGAGAGCCAACTGCCATCTGTGGTGCGTCTAAGTTGCGCCAGATTAACGGCCTGTCCTTTGCGATTACCCCAGATATACTCCGCTAAGCACGGATACTCAATAAATGGGTTTCTATTGTGTTGGAAATTAGACACTGCATTCATACGTTGCAGTTCCTTTCCTGACACAGGGTCCAAGCGATGCCAAGCCAATAGCACCTCAATCTCCCAATCCTGAAATTCCAAATACGTATCATTCTGCATAGCGAACATCGATCCCACATCTTTATTATCTAAACGCCAACCTGTGTATTTGGTGCAAACCGGATCTATGTTACCATTCAAATCCTTACCATAGCAAGTAGCCATATAGAAATAAGCGCGAGCAAAGTCGCCTTTATATTCGTCCTTGGGCTCAAACACATAATGATCCCCCAACGTCGCATGAGTGCGTTTGCCCACTTTTAGAGAACCCGTTGAGGAAGGATCTTTGAAATCCTTAACAGGCACTCCTAACGGATAATTACTGCGCGAGCCATTGGCCGTTGAGTTAGAAGGATTGAGGTGATAGCAATCTTTATACGCATCATTCTCTGCGCCACCCCACCACGACTTAGCAAACGAGTGCTCCACATTGCAACCGGAAGCCTTGTCGCCGGGACTTTTCAACGGCTTCCAATCATCGCAGTACATATCCATGCACAAGCCGGTGACTGTATCACGATCGGCATAATAAAAGACCTCCCATGAACCATCACCATACGGAACGACGGTATGATTACGAATAATAGATTTTAAGGTTCCCTTCAGTGTAGCATCCGACTTGCCATTGATTTGGTCATAATACCCTTGGGGCATTGATTCCGCCATAATGGCTGTTGATAGCAGCAAAAAGCAGAAAAGAATAGTGTTTTTCATGATCGATTAGAAATTTGCAACTTTATTGCCCATTATATCGTATAGTGCGCCCTCTGCCTTAATATACAAACGGCCATCAATAACCACTTTACGTTGAGCGGCTTGTTCAATTTTCTGTTCAAATAAGTCTGTCTCTATGGAATAAGGCACATTCTTCTTGTTTCCCCAAATATACTCCACCAGTTCCGGATAATCCACGAATGGATTACGATTGCCTTGCTTAGCCTCCACCTTGTCGTTGCGAGTGGTCTCTTTGGAACTAACCGCATCATTACGACACCATTTGAGGAATAAGTCTTGAGCAGCCGATGTGAACTTGGACTGTTTTTTGGTACTATTATATCCAAATACAAGTCTAGAATTCACATTTTTATCCTGTTTAAGTTGATAATCTAAATAGCAAGTCAACATATAAAAATAGATGCGGGCAATATCACCTTTGTACTCGTCGGCAGGTTCAAACACTTGCACATTTGCAGTAGAAAAAGAAGTAGTTTTTCCAAACTTACTTACGCCATTGGTCCAAGTTTGCGAACTCACTTCGCCGTAAGGATAATCCTGACGTTGCGTGTTCGCCTCAAAATCTGTTGGAATCACATGATGCAGGTCTGTGTACATTGGGACCGTTTTATCTCCACCCCACCATGCTTTGGGTAGTGCATGTTCGCGGTTGTAACAATCACAACGTTCAAAATCAGTTCCATACCCACAATAATCACGAGCGCCAAATGAACACGAACTATACATATCCACCACCTTCTTATTAACTATATCCACCCCTACTCTATCAGCGCGAATATCGTCATAATCAAGCACCTCATGATTTTTAATCATGGTGTGCAGTTTTTGCAAGATCTCATCTCCTTTTAGTCCTTCTAATTGAGTGCGATCAATCGGATCGGCCCACATCATTGCACTTCCCATTCCCAATAGTGCAATCAACAATAAATGTTTCTTCATAAATTCCTATTTTTTGAACGTCACGCACTCGCATGAGCGCGAAATACCTAATTTGTGTGCAAAGATAGCATTTTTTTCTGATATAAACAAATATTTTTATAAAATATTATTGTTTTTCCTTTTTTCTTTGCAATTCCAATTTTTATTTGTACCTTTGTATCGCTTTTTTGCAGAAATATTGGCAATGAGCATAGAAGACTTATACGAACTGCTTAAGCAACATCCGAATATCAATGTGGCTACGCAGCGATTACAGAAGCAAAAACATCTGCTTTTGTCGGGTTTGTATGCCTCGGCGCGTTCTATCGTGATTGAAGCAATCTCACGTCATTCAGTTTGTACACTGATTGTTATGGATAATGCTGACGAGGCTCAGTATACATTTTCAGACTTGCGACAATTAGAGAGTAGTGTCTCACCAGACGCCCCTTCTCGCACATTTTTCTTCCCCTCTTCACGCCGCCGTCGGCAAGGAATAGACGAGGCGATGGCTATTCAGCGCACCGAAGTACTTAGTTGTCTTTCCTCGCTTAACTCTAAGCAATCAATGGTGATTATCACCTATCCTGAGGCCCTATTAGAATCCGTCCCTATTAAGGAATCTTTTGAGCGTTCAACACGCACCGTACGGGCAGGTGAGCACATGCAAATTAGCGATTTAGAAGGAGCATTGTTGGAGTTGCAATTTACCAAAGTAGACTTCGTCTACGAACCAGGACAGTTTGCTATTCGTGGAGGTATTGTAGATGTATATAGTTTCAGTCATGAAGACCCTTATCGATTGGACTTTTTTGGAGACGAGATAGACTCCATTCGCACCTTCGATTTAGAGACTCAACTCAGTCAAGACAAAGTTATTTCTATTGAAATAGCCGGCATCGAGAGTCAAGAATCAGACACGCAAACGACTGCTCTTACATCATATCTACCCTCCGATACATTGTGGATTAGCAACGATTGGGCATTGGTAAATTTTAAAATGAACGAATCCTCTATTCTTTGCCCGCTCAACCAATCTACCACTATTGAGGTTCGAGATAAATCGTTCTTTGCGCCTTTTGAGGAGATTCACTTCAACACGCTGCCTCAGCCCACCTTTAATAAAAATTTTGATTTACTCGGCGAAGATCTCCAGCAACATATCAACAATGGGTACAATGTATATATATTAGCCGATCAAAAAAAACAAACCGACCGACTATCTGCCATTTTTGAAACAATACCTTTTATTCCTATCTCTCATACTCTCCATGCCGGTTGGATAGACAATGACGCTAAAGTTTGTTGCTATACCGACCACGAGATTTTTGAGCGATATCATCGTGTTAATCTGCGCAGTGAGAATGCCCGCCGAGGTAAAGCCATTGTCACCCTAAAAGAAATCAATCAACTTCGGCCGGGAGACTATGTCGTACATAGCGACCACGGAATAGGTCAATTTGGAGGTTTGGTGACCACACTCGTCAACGGCAAGCCTCAAGAGATGATTAAACTCACCTACCGCGACGGAGACACTATTTTTGTAAGCATCCATAACCTGCATCGAATCAGCAAATACAAGGGACGCGAAGGCTCTGCACCCACTATTTCACGTATTGGTTCAGGGGCCTGGGAACGACTAAAGGAACGCACTAAAGACAAGGTCAAAGACATTGCTCGCGACCTTATACAATTATACGCGACGCGCAAGCGCCAGCAAGGATTTGCTTATACGCCTGACGGCTATATGCAACATGAGTTAGAGGCATCTTTCCTTTACGAAGACACTCCCGATCAAGCCAAAGCCACTATTGATGTTAAGCGTGATATGGAGTCGCCTATGCCTATGGATAGACTCATCTGTGGCGATGTAGGATTCGGAAAAACAGAGATTGCTATGCGAGCAGCCTTTAAAGCCGCCACTGATGGCAAACAAGTGGCTGTACTTGTGCCCACCACTGTGCTTGCGCTGCAGCATTATCAGACTTTTAAAGAAAGATTTCAAAACTTCCCCATTCGTATCGAGTACTTAAGTCGTGCCAAGTCGGTACAGCAAACTAAAGCCATATTAGCAGACCTTGCCGAAGGGAAGATAGACGTTTTGATTGGCACGCATAAACTAGTCGGTAAATCCGTCGTCTGGCATGATTTGGGACTGCTCATCATAGATGAAGAGCAAAAATTCGGTGTAACTGTCAAGGAAAAACTCAAATCTCTGCGCACAAACGTGGATGTGTTAACCCTTACTGCCACACCTATCCCCCGCACGCTTCAATTCAGTCTCTTAGGAGCTCGCGATTTAAGCGTAATGACCACACCTCCTCAAAACCGTTACCCCATTCAAACCGAAATCATCAACAATGAAGATGAGGATATTATCAAAGAAGCAATTGATATTGAGTTATCTCGCAACGGGCAGGTCTTTGTGGTTAATAATCGCATTGAGATGCTAGAACGCATTGAGCACAAGATACACCGACTTTGTCCGGAGGCTCGCATCGTAGTAGCGCATGGACAAATGCCAACGGACGAGATGGAAGAACGTTTAGAAGCGTTCATCAACTATGACTACGACATCCTTATTTCCACTACCATCATTGAATCAGGCGTAGATATCCCTAATGTCAACACAATGATTATTTTCTCGGCACAACACTATGGATTGGCAGACTTGCACCAATTGCGAGGACGTGTAGGCCGCAGTAACCGTAAGGCTTATTGCTACCTTGTTGCTCCGGAGCGGGAACTGCTAACCGAAGATGCACGGCGACGTTTGGATGCCATTTCTACTTTCTCTGAATTAGGAAGTGGATTTAACCTTGCTATGCAGGACTTGGATATTCGTGGAGCAGGAAACCTATTAGGTGCTGAACAATCCGGTTTCATTGCCGATCTTGGATATGACACCTATCAAAAAGTGCTTAATGAAGCCGTTGAAGAGTTAAAAGAAGAGTTATTTGAAGACAAAAACATAGCAAATGAGAACCTTCTTAAGTCTCAATTTGCAACGCCCAATTCGGCATGGTGTTCAGATAGTCAACTTGAGTCAGATTTACCACTAAGTTTTCCTGCAACATACATCGAAAACATATCCGAGCGCATCACTCTATATCGCGAATTAGATGGACTGCATAATGAGGACGAACTGGCCGAATATAAGAAACGGCTCATTGACCGTTTCGGTCCCATTCCGGAAGAAGCAGAAGAACTAATGAACGTTGTGCGTCTGCGCTGGATTTGCTGCCGATTAGGTATTGAAAAGATTTATCTTAAAGGAGAGAGAATGACCATTTATTTTATTATGCACAATGAGCATTATTGGCAGAGCAAAGAATTTGGTCAAATCATATCCTATATATACTCACGTGGCGAGCGTTGCTCAATGAAAGAAGATGTAGATAAATTAGGCAAACCAACCGGCAAACGCTATGCCACTATTGCGCAAGTCAAAACCATTGCCGGGGCGATTAATCTGCTATCTAAAATACTTGAATCATAGACATTCTCAGAGCCCAATAAGCATAAAAAAAAGAGTCACTTTTGTAACTCTTTTTTCCTTGTGGTACCTCTTGGAGTTGAACCAAGGACACATGGATTTTCAGTCCATTGCTCTACCACCTGAGCTAAGGTACCGTCACTTTTTCGCGAAAAGCGAGTGCAAAAGTACAACATTTTTTTGACATACACAAATTTTTTTTGCATTTTTTCCAAAAAAAGTGTAATTTTGCAGCAAAATTCAACGAAATAACACCAACGATCCTTATCCAATGGCAGAATTACAAGTTATAGCCACCGCGCACAA
This sequence comes from Candidatus Colicola caccequi, assembly GCA_018065205.1. Classification (GTDB taxonomy): domain Bacteria; phylum Bacteroidota; class Bacteroidia; order Bacteroidales; family Paludibacteraceae; genus Colicola; species Colicola caccequi. The sequence goes on along the minus strand of JAGHTR010000074.1, from coordinate 4,193 downwards.
TGGTTTTTCCGACAAGTTCGGCATTCCCCGTCAATCCCGAGAAGAAAGTCTTATTGAAACTCGCATTGTCTTTGAACCTGAATTTCAAGACTCCAATATGATTCGTGGTATTGAAGAATATTCTCACCTTTGGCTAATATGGGGATTTACAGAGGCCAAAGATTGGAGCGCTACTGTTCGTCCTCCTCGCTTAGGAGGGAACACTCGGATGGGGGTTTTTGCTACACGTTCACCCTATCGCCCCAACCATTTAGGGCTTAGTAGTGTGCGACTATTGCGCATCGAAGATGGAGATTTAATTGTATCCGGAGCGGACTTATTAGACGGCACTCCCATTTATGACATTAAACCTTATTTATCCTTTTCAGATGCACATCAGGATGCTGTCAATGGCTTTGCAGAAGCCACAAAAGACTACGCTTTATCTGTCAAGATGCTTGAAGATTTAGTTGAAGTCCTGCGTCAAGATCCACGACCTGCCTATCAAGATGATGACCGCATTTATAAATTAGATTACCAAAATTATTTGGTAGAATTTCAGGTGATAGACAAAGAAGTGATTATTAACAAAATCACCAAAAGAGATTAAAAATGCTATTTTTTTAGCAAAAAATTTGCACACGTAAAGATTTTTTTGTATCTTTGCGTGTTCTTTGTAATTATATGCGTGCGATGCGGGCACAGATGCTCGCGCACACTAGGATTGTATTCAAAAATACAAAAAAAATATTAACATTATTAAATTAAAAGTATCATGAAGAAAATCTTTTCTGTCCTTTGGTTACTTGTATGTACTTTGATGGTTGCAAATGCTGCATCGTATGGTATTATCGTTAACGGCAAACGGTATTTTGTCGGAACCAAGAATCCCAGTCCTGGAGATCCCTCTTTCGAGGAATACATGGCATTAGGAGTGCCTCTTAAAAGTGGCGATGTGCTGGCTTTGTATGATGCAGACAACAAAGCATCTTGGGCCGTTACATTGGACAAAGCCAGTGCTGCCGGCATTAGTATATCCGGTAACCAGTATTCCTGTTCCAAGGCCGGTTGCTATGATTTCTATATCAAATTGAAATATCAACAAGATCAGTTGTACGTAGGTTCCGGTGCAGCCGGTTGTACCGATTGGGGCAAGGATGTCGATGATCCTACTCCTCCGGATCCGGATTGTCAGGATGGTCCTTATGGTTTGGAGATTAATGGCACAGACATCGTGAATGCTCCCATGTTCGGCGAACCGGACGCTCAAGGTCGCGTGCAATACAAAGCCGCTTGCGTTGAGCTTAAGGCTAATGATATTATTAAATTGGCTAACCTCAGTTGCGATGCTCGTTGGATGGTAGATGTAGATCCCTATGGCGCTTATCAGAACTTCAGTGGTGGCTCTTCTGCAGGTTCTCTCACTTGTAATGTGGCAGGTAAATATGATTTCTATATCAAATTGTCCGCTGACCAAGGTGATTTGGTTTATATTGGAGAGTGTACCCCTAAAGCTGTACCTGTGGAGTGTGAAGATGTGATGATGCAGGGGTTCTACTGGGATAGTTATCATGTGGATAAAGAAAGTGCTCCCGCTACGGTTATTTATGGAGATACCAAATGGGAGACGCTCTATAAACAAAGCGGTGAGATAGGTGCTTATTTCGATTTGATTTGGTTGCCGCCAAGTGCTTTTTCATCGGGAGGTGTGGGTTATCTTCCCAAGCAATATAGCAAGCAGAATAGCGATTGGGGAAACCGCACGTCATTGGAGAAGCTGATAAATGCCTTCCATAATTCGGGTACAAAAGTGATTGCAGACATTGTGGTTAACCACCTGGATTATAAGTCCTCCGGCTGCGATTTCTACGAGAATGACTTTGGTGAGTTCGGTAAGTTCCAACCCGATTATACTTGGATTACCAAGAACGATGAGATTTGGGGAAGCGGTAATGCAGAGTGTAAGACCCCCGGTCCCAATGCTAAGGACGATGATGGTTATGGCCCGTACGATGAGCGCAATTACAATGGTGCTCGTGATTTAGACCATGACGGTAGTGAGGATGTACGTAAGATGGTTCGTGCCTACGAGCAATGGATGATAAAAGAGATGAAGTACGATGGCTTCCGTTATGATTACTGCAAGGGATTCCACGGCTCTCATATCAATGATTACAACAATACTTCTAAACCCTATTTGAGCGTGATGGAGTATTGGTCCAGTTTGGATGCGATTATGAATTGCATTAAAGATGCGGATTATAACACGATGGCTTTTGACTTCCAGACTAAATATGCCGCTTTCAACGACGCAGGTAAACCCGGACAGGGTATTGTAAGTGGCAATTATAGCGGTTGTAAAGGTTCGGGTATGTTAGGTGCCGGATTTGCTCAGTACGCTGTAACCTTTGTGGATAACCACGACACGTTTGAACGTGACGATAACGAGTTCGGCGGCAAGGGCAATTCGATGAAGCCGGCATTGAAGGATAAACTGATGCAAGCCAATGCTTTCATTTTGGGAATGCCGGGTGTGCCTTGTGTGTTCTATCCGCACTGGTATAAGTATAAGGAGGACATTAAGCCAATGATCAATGCCCGTCACATGGCAGGTGTACACAGCCAGAGTCAAGTGAAGGATGAGTATTGTGATGATGGTGGGTATCAGGCAACCATTGTTGGTCACCATGGTTATCTGATTCTTTGCTTAGGCAATAAGGCCGGTCAGTCGTTTGACGGATTCCAGAAGGTGGCTTTCGGTAATGGTTATGCGATGTGGGTACAAGTCTCCGGGAACCAAGCTCCCAAGTTGCAAGTAACGCCGAGCAATATCTTCCGCGACAAGGAACAAGGAATGACCGTGGAGGTAAAAGCCGTAGGTGGTTCTTGCAATAAACCGACTGTTTATTATACGGTGGATGGTACCGAGCCTACTACAAGTAGCGAGTCTTTTGAGGCTTCGAAAACGTTTGTCTTCAAAGATTCTACCGTGCTGAAGGTGATGGCTGCTTGCGGAAATGCTTTCTCGCAGGTTCAGTCATATCATTATGATTATGTGGAGCCTCAGAAGGAGGGTATCATTGTGAAATTTAACGCTCCGGAGGATTGGGAACGTGTCTTTATCTACGCTTGGGACACCAAGAACGAGATGATTACCCCGGGTTTCCCCGGTCAGGAGTTGTTCCAACAACCGGATGGTTGGTATCAATATCAGTTTGAATACGGTAAAGACACGGTGAACTTCAAGTTCAGTATGGGGCGTGCCGGTGCTTGTTCAACAGACCAGCAGACGGTCATGGACGTGTGCTATGAGTGGGATGAGCAGAACGGAGATGCCGTAAAAGTAGCTTGTGGTGAGATTGTCGTTCCTCTGAATGTAGTGGCATCCCCTTCGTCTTGTAAGTTCGCGGACGCAACCAAAGGCATAGATGTCAAAGTTTGGGCGGTAAGTAATGAACCAGCTAAAATCTATTACACATTGAATGGCGCTGAACCGACGGAGCAGAGTCAAATGGCTTGGGATTCTGTTTCTTTCACCCTTAATCAAACAACAGAAGTTAAGGCATTTGCCGTGTGCGGTAAGGAAAAATCGCCCGTAAAGACGTTTACGTACGTCTATCATGAGCAGAAAGGTGCTATCACCATTCGGTTCTTTAACACGTCCAATTGGGAGAAAGTGTACTATTATGCATGGATTCCCGGAGCGACCAAGAAAGATAAGGTGACAGAATTATTAGGTGCTTGGCCGGGAACGGAGATAAAGACAAAAGATGGCGATTGGTACACCTATACGTTTGATGCCAAATACACGCAGTTCAGTCTTATTTTTGATGCAGGTAAAGATGCTGCACAAACTTCTGACTTGACAATAGTGTCGGATGGTTGCTACGAGTGGCGTGAAAACTTGAATGATGTAGTTGAAAATGTGGGATGTTTGGTAACCGGTATAGAGCAAGTCATGATAGAGCCCCGCAATAATGGTCATAAGTTAATGATTGATGGACAACTCTATATACAACACAATAATCACATGTTTAATATCTTTGGCTTGCAAGTTAAATGATGAAGAAGTCTTTATTTGTCATTACTGTTATTTTGACAGTTGCCCATTTGTCGGCCGCCAAGGTGTACTTCATCAATTCTCCCAAATGGACTACCGTTAAAGCCTATATGTGGGACAATGGTGCCAGTATGTCATGGCCCGGTAAAGCAAT
>JAGHTR010000179.1 GCA_018065205.1 Candidatus Colicola caccequi | reverse complement strand
GATATCATGTTGGCTGCTGCTTCTAACGCAATTATTGTCGGCTTTAATGTTCGTCCTACCGGTACGGCACGTAAGATGGCTGATGAGCAGGAAGTAGATATTCGCTTGTATAGCATTATTTACGATGCTATTGAGGAACTGAAGGCCGCTATGGCAGGTATGCTCTCGCCGGATATTAAGGAAGAAGTGACGGCTACGCTTGAAGTACTGCAAACGTTCCATATCTCAAAGGTTGGTACTATTGCAGGATGTATCGTTCGTGAAGGTAAGGCTAAACGCACCAATAAATGCCGCATTATCCGTGATGGTATCGTTATCCATACCGGCGAACTCAGTAGCCTGAAACACGGTAAGGATGACATCAAGGAGATTGGTCTCAATCAGGAATGCGGTTTGAGTATCAAGTCCTTCAATGATATTATAGAAGGCGATATCGTAGAGACATACGAAACGATTGAAGTGGCCAAGAGCCTGTAATCAATACTTCTAAAATAAAGCCCCGCTGCATTGGCGGGGCTTTTTTTGTTATTTAATCCTGTACTGTAACACTTCCTCGATGGCTTTAGTCTTTAACCAACGGAAGAACTCCTTATCTACATGAACAGGGTAGGATTGGGATGTAAACTGAATCAAATGGTTGGTAGTATGGTCATGCACCTCAATCTTGAGTAATGCCTTGCCCGGATGGCTTTTAGCCAGGTTAGTCAAACTATCAATCAACTCTCTATCTACGTTGGTAATAGGAATGCGCAGAATCAACTCCTCCACGTGTTTATCTTGTACTTCTTGCAACAACTCCACTTGCTGAATAGAGAATTCATATTCTGCATCTTCTATGTTCTTTTCCTTGAACCACTGTTGTCCCTTTCCTGCTTGCTGAATAGTACCGGTCAGATAGACATACACATTAGGTTTGAGAACCGGTGCCAGTTGTTGGTAGTTGTCGCGGAAGAGTGCAAAGCCATAACTTCCCTCATAATCCTCTAATACATAACTGCCGTATGGCATACCGCTGCGACCAATCTTTTCTTCGGCAGTTGTAATCAAACCGCATAAATGAACAGACCTGTTTTGGTGCTTCTCCAAGAGTTCTTTCATCTTATCGTGCACGTTGATGGTGATAGTTTCACCCTCATCTGTTTCTTTCTCTTCAATTACCCCTTGCCAGTCGCTTAGGCATAGCCGACGTTTACTGCCCTTGCTGCCATCACGTTTCTTGATTTCTACTTCTTTCTTATGCGTTTCCAACCAGTTTAAATCGGCAGTTGACATATTGCTCATTGTACGAACTTCAAACTCATATTCGTCAAGTGGATGGGCACTTAGGTAAATACCAATTAGGTCTTTTTCAATATTGAGTCGCTCAATGGTCGTCATGTGTGGAGCCTTGGGCAATTCCGGCTTTTGTATCTCTATTCCCTCGCCAAGGTCCCCGAACAATGTGTTTTGCTGTTGTTGCTTATCCTGCTGGTACTTATTTCCGTAACGCATCAGCATATCCAAGGCGTCTTCACCTTTATCTGTTACGCCTAAAATCTGCTCACGGTAAATGCCTTGGAAGCAATCTAAGGCACCGCATTTAGCCAAGTTCTCAACAGTCTTGCGGTTGCAGGCCTGCAGGTTGACGCGCTCCAGGAAATTATATAGGCTTGTGAATTTGCCGTTTTGTGAGCGTTCAGATAAGATAGCCTCTACAGCACCTTCTCCTACACCCTTAATGCCACCCAATCCAAATCGGATAGCACCTTTTGTATTGACGGTGAAGTTCAAATCTGACTCATTAACGTCCGGCTCTAATACGTCAATTCCTAAGTCGCGGCACTCGTCCATATACTTAGTTACTGTTGTTATATCGTCTTTAGCAACGGTCAAGTTTGCCGCCATGAACTCAGCAGGGTAGTGGGCTTTAAGGTAACCGGTTTGATAAGCCACCCATGCATAGCATGCAGCGTGAGATTTATTGAAAGCATACGAAGCAAAAGCCTCCCAGTCGTGCCATATCTTCTCCAGAACCTTGGGATCATGACCGCGTTCGGTTCCTTGGTTGATGAACTGTGGTTTCATCTTAGCCAACACGTCTTTCTTCTTCTTACCCATTGCTTTACGCAACGTATCACTCTCACCTCGTGTAAAGCCTGCTAACTTGCGGCTAAGCAACATGACTTGTTCCTGATAAACGGTTACGCCATAGGTGTCCTTCAGGTATTCCTCCATATCAGGATCGTCGTAAGTCACTTGCTCTAAGCCTTTCTTACGTTTGATAAATGTAGGAATATACTCCAATGGTCCGGGACGATATAGCGCATTCATTGCAATCAAGTCGGTAATCACGTTAGGTTGCAGGTCTCGCAGGTATTTCTGCATTCCTGCGGACTCAAATTGGAACACAGCCACGGTCTTACCTTCACTGAATAACTTATAGGTCTCTGCGTCATCCAATGGGATATGGTCAATATCTACATCAATGCCTTTAGCACGTTTGATTTGGGCCAAGCATTCTTTAATGATAGTTAGTGTCTTTAGTCCTAAGAAGTCCATCTTAATTAGGCCCACACTCTCTACCACGTGACCATCGTATTCGGTTACCAAAACACGTTTTTTGCTCTCTTTATCTTCTACTGAAGATAGAGGGGCAAATTTAGTCAAATCGTCTGCACCGATGATGACGCCGCAAGCATGTATGCCTACTTGTCTAATGGTATCCTCTAACTGCTCGGCATAAGTGAGCATATCGCGGATGTCGGCATCATCGCCATTAAGCAAACGTTTGAGTTCATCTACGTGCTGATAGCAGTTCTTCAAGTTCACCTTAAGTGGTTTACCTTTGGCATCTACTAAACTCTCCGGGAACGATTCAGGTACCATCTTCTTGATTTCATTGACGGTTGCCAGAGGTACGCGCTGCACGCGACCTACATCCGCCAAAGCAGACTTAGTGGCCATCGTTCCGTATGTAATGATATGGGCTACATGTGTTTCTCCATATTTCTTACTTACCCAATCTAACACTTTGCCTCGACCGGCATCATCAAAGTCGGTGTCTATATCCGGTAACGATATACGGTCCGGATTAAGGAAACGTTCAAAAAGTAAGTCGTATTTAAGAGGATCTAAGTCCGTGATATGCAAACAATAAGCCACAACAGAGCCGGCAGCAGAGCCACGACCCGGACCTACACTCACGCCTAATTCTTCACGAGCGCCACGGATGAAGTCCATCACGATTAAGAAGTAGCCGGGGAAACCCATTGTCTTCATTACGTGCAACTCAAACCGAATTCGGTCTTCTACTTCCTGTGGCAGAGGTGTACCATAACGTTTGGCTGCCCCTTCCATTGTTAAGTGTTTAAGGTAATCTGCCTCAAATTTAATACGATATAGACGATCTACACCTCCTAATTTTTTGACTTTCTTAGCGGCTTCATCCTCCGGTAAGGGGTTTTCACCATTCTCATCCGTAGTAAATTCCTCTACCAACTGTTCCGGTGTGAATTTCTCTCGCCATTCGGCTTCCGTTCCAAAACTCTCCGGGATAGGGAAGAGTGGCATGATAGGATCACGGTCAATATCGTAGATTTCAACTTTATCTACAATCTCTTGGGTGTTGTCTAATGCCTCCGGTATGTCGCCAAAAATAGCCTGCATCTGTTCAGGTGATTTGAGCCACTCTTGCTTAGTGTAATGCATACGATTCACATCATCCACATAGTGGTTAGTGCTCAAACAAATCAGTCGATCATGTGCTTCAGCATGTTCTTCTTCTACAAAGTGCGCATCGTTGGTAGCAATCACCTTTATATTATATTTACGCGCGAGAGCCACCAGCACCGGATTCACCTGACATTGCTTTTGATAAGTCTCTTGATCCCCTCCCGGCTTCTGCGTTTCGTGTCGTTGCAGTTCTATATAATAATCTTCTCCGAACAGGTTTTTGAACCACTGAATGGCCTTTTCTGTTTCTTCAAATGCCCCATTCGCAATCCGTTCGTCTATACTCAATGCCAATTCTGCAGATTTCATCTTAGCCTGAGCATCCATTATTTTTTGAGGCAGTTCGCCACCCAAACAAGCACTTGAACAGATGATTCCTTCGTGGTATTGCTCCAATAACTCCTTATCCATTCGAGGGCTATAGTAGTACGCATCGTCCATAAATCCGGCACTTACAATCTTGCATAAGTTCTGGTAGCCGACCATGTTCTTAGCCAATAGAATTAAGTGCCAACCGGAGCGGTCAATGGCGTACTCACGCCCCCAACCGTTAATGGCTTTTTCGTCACTTTTATTGAGTCGTCCTCGACGGGCACAATATGCTTCCACTCCTACAATAGGCTTGAATGGCTCTAAACCATCGGCTGCACGTTGTTTATTTACGTTCTTGCAATAGTCCAGCAATTCCTTAATGCCATACATATTGCCGTGGTCAGTTAGTGCAATAGCCGGCATACCACAGCGGATGGCTTTATCCACTAAGGCAGGCACTTTGCTCATGCCATCCAATACAGAGTATTGGCTATGTACGTGTAGGTGAGTAAACATAATTAGTGTAGGCGTTGTCCAAGAGCATTGTATTCAATGCCGTCATGAAGAAGAATAAGTTGTCCGTTATGAATGTATTTGGATTGTGCACCATTATCACGAATCACTTCAGGCAGTGCCGTTGGGGCGGGGTTGTGGTTACCTGACTCAAATGTGAAGGCAACCGGCTCCATATCCTTGGGATTCTTTGAATCCGAGCGGTCACATTCAATCCACCAACCATATACATCCAAGTCTTTATCTAATTTCCAAATCTTTTGGTTGGAGTCTGTGAACTCTAATTTAATATGATATACATACGCATTGGGCTTGGTACTGGGTTTAACGGCTGTAATAGTCATCAGTAACTTACGGATAGCAGCCGTCGAATAACCTGCTTCGGCCTTGCTTGGAAAATCAAAATATGAGTGCGCACT
>JAGHTR010000199.1 GCA_018065205.1 Candidatus Colicola caccequi | reverse complement strand
TCCATACATTATCAGAAGGATCCTCATACCAAATCGTCCAAGTATATGGTGCCGAGCAATCCGTCAAATAATCCGTCCAAACAATATCACGCCATTGAGCGAAGTAAGTTACATTGGCAGCAGGCTTATTGGTTGTACCGATTTCGGTAATTTGTGTACCACCGGTAGCCTCTGTGAACCAACCAACGAACTTCTTGTCTAAGGTAGTTGTGGGTGTCGGCAGTTCAACACTTGCACCATCGTATGTATAAGAAGATGATGCCGGATCTACTGAACCACCATTAGCGTTCCATGTAATAGTAACGGTCTTGGGAGTCCACTTTGCATACATGATATATGTCTCACCTTCATCAACAGGAGTGTATTCTGTAATCACCTCACCAGACTGAGTAGCAGACCAACCTGCAAATGTATATCCGGTAACCGTTGCACTGCATTCCGGCAGAGTATTAGCCCTTCCAACAATAGCATTTGTTATATCTGCCGGCATTGAACCATCTGCCAACGTCTTCCCATTTGCATCAAAGTGAATCGTTGCATACTTCAACTCCGGACAACTGGTTGCATAGTTGGAATAAGAGGTACTACTTTTATAAACATACACGGTGTTGGCAGTAGTAAATGCATTAAACTTATTACCATTAGCATAATAGGAAAGAATCTTATTACCAGACAATGCTGAAGAAGTAAATGTGAACTTACTGCTCGACACGCTAACGCTAAAGGTAAAACTAGTTGAGCTCTCAAAAGTTAAATTTCCACTAGAAATTTGGAGATACTTACTATTGCTCACACTCTTAATTTTCCATGCATCCGCCGAGCCTTCTAAAGTCCAAACTAACCCTGCAGCAGGATTGGATATTGTTGAAGAGGAAGGAGAAACAGTAGTCAAATTATCAGCATTATCTACAGGAAGAGCCTTATATGTAGATGATGAGTTACCAACAATCAGATAACGACCGCCAGCCTCTAAATCATCTTCGCTCGTAATCTGAGTGTAATCAGTACTTTCTTCTGCATTCGCAAACACAGCATAAAAGTCTTTGTTAGAATTGGAGATTGTCGTTTCGTCAGCCCAAGCAACATCCTCCGCTGTCGCCTCATCTTTAGTGATAGCAGCAGTAGCCCAACCCATGAACTTATTAACGCAATCACCAATAGCATCGTCATCAACTTCAGGAGCCGTTAGTTCACTAAACGCTGTTCCATCATAGGTAGTCGCTGTCTGTGTTCCATTGCCAATATGCCATGTCACCGTAATCTGTGCAGGCGGAGTAACAAAGTAATTATTAATCTTTTGTTTGTAGAAATAAATAGTATTATATGCAGAAGTCCAACTATCAAACTTGCCTCCATCATATTCAAGGTGTTTTGAACCATTGTTCAAATCCACTTCATACAATTCATCTACCACCTCTCCTGATATAGTCAAATAAACAGCAGTAGAAGAAAGCGTTAAGTCATACGTACTTGTAAAATTAAAGTATGTATTCGTGCTTAGATTCTTGAGCGCATATTGACCATTCTTAATGGTAACATTCCAAATAATAGAGTTGTCTGTCGTTGAAATAACACCATGATCTTCTGTCGGGAAAGTCTTTCCAGCAAAGGTATTATCCATAGCCTCTTCCGTCTCATCATCATCATCATAGCCATCAATAACATAATTACCTGCTGTTAAACCGGCAGCTTCGCGAACGACCTCATAATTATTCGTGACTTTTGCCCAAACAGCATCGTAGGTAACGTCAGCATTGATAACCTCATTACCGGTGATAAGTGCTTGAGTCATTTCTGCCTCAAATCCATTCCAAGCATCATTATGATTAACCCAACCTATGAACGTATATCCACTAATTGGAGCCTGACTCGCAGCCAGCGTCGGCAAAGAACTAACCTTGCCACCCTCAACAACAGATTCCGTACTGGTTTGAGTACCATTATTCTTAAATGTTACCGTATATTGTGCTTTTTCAGCAAAGGAAACATTGACCGTAATGGCAGAAGTAACATTTTTAATAGTTGCGCCCTCAATGGAGCCATAGTTACCCGTTACGGTAATTGTATATGGCAATTTATGATTAGCATCAGGCGTCAAACTCGTCAAGGTGACATCGCCACCATGATTAACAGAACTGGGAACCGTTGCCGAACCACCAGTTACCGTACCTTTGGTTACAGCGTAACTCTTGATGGTCCACTTGGCATAGAGAGTTGTGTTAGCATTGATGGTAAAAGTACCAGAACCTGCGGTATAGTTGGTACCTGTTCCATCATTTTTTGTATTCCACCCACCAAAATCATATCCTGTCTTTGCTAATGAACCGGTATTACTAGCAACCGTGACAGTAGCACCTTTAGCATAATCCACTGCTGCCGGAGCCGAACCGGAGGTGTTACCGTTACCGTCATAAGTAACTGTATATTTGATAGGATAAGTTACAGAAACTTTAGGAGCATCCGGATTAGAATAATCCACAGCAAAAGTATATATTCCTGCAACTGTCGTTGTAAATGGACAGTTGTTATTCTCTCCTTGTACAAAATCGTAGTTAGAGAAACTAGCAGTAGGAGTTGGATTCGGCGTGCAACCATACCAATAACCCAATGTCTCATTTACGACTTTGAAATAGTATGTCGTATTGGCAGCGAGGGTTAATGAAACCGTTCCGTCACAGCCATCCCCTTTAACCATAGTGTGAGCCGTTCCATAATTCTCACCATTAAACGTACCCCGAACACTCCAATTAGGTCCTGAATAAGATTTTGTTTCAGTTCCTGATAGTTGATGATCACCATCCCATGCACCACCTTCGTAAGTGGTAATCTTAACATAGTTATTAGTTCCTAAAGAGACCTCCTTGGATTTATTCCACAATCCGTTATTCCAATCCCATGTTAAGGATGAAGTGCTTTTGTTTTGACGTGTAAATATCACATTAGTCGTTTCAAGAGGAACATCTGCTTGTAATATCTTACTCTCGCAATTAACAATAGTCGCCATTTCGACATCAGCATCTCCTCCTCCCCATGCATGAACGAAGAATTTCGCGGATGTGATATCCCAAACATTAGGTTCTAAATAAATAGTCTTAGTCTCGGGTGAAGTCGCTTGCACCGTGAACGTCACAACGATATTGCCAGTAATACCATTACCATCATCAGGCATAATAGTAACATCGTCTTGATTCCACGTGAAATCAGTATTTTCTACCAAAGCTGTTCCTCCCATCGTGACAGAGACTCCTGTTATTTCATAGCCTGTATTAACGGAATAGGTGACCTCTATACCAGCATCCTCAATCGTTGCAGTCTCTGGTTTTGCGGTGTAACTCAGTTGTCCATCGCCATTATAGGTTACAGTACGATTGATAATATCCCACTTTGCATAGAGTTTAGTATTAGCCGTGAGAGCCGCACCTGCTGTTGCAGGAGTAGTCAGTCCCTCATTTGTATACCATCCAGCAAATGTATAACCCGTCTTTTGTTGTGTTGTTGGCAACGGATTTGGAAGTTTCGTTTGCCCTGTCATTTGACTTGGGCAACCACTCGTTGCACCATTGCACTCAAAATTGACCGTATAAGTGGACGCACCTGCTTTTGTAACTTTCAAAACCACGTCATCTACACGAGCATTATCTTTAGACGCTGTGTTTTTTAGAGTAAGATTAAAGGTTTCGGGTGCGGTCTTGCCACTTCCTAATGTTAGTGTCCAACTCTTTTGAGAGCCACTAACTGTGTATGCATCCGAAGAACAAGTTAAAGAGAATGCTGTCTTATTCGATAAAAATGTCAAACTGATTTCTTTTGCACCCCCACTCTTAATACCAGAGATAGTCCATGTTTGATTAGATTTGGAAAGCAACAATTCTGGAGCCGTTCCACCAGCCAATTTCTCATTATATCCCTTTGTATTTGCGCTTGACTGGGTGTACGTGATACTCGCATTATCATAAATAGTAGTACCCGTGCCAGTGCCAGCAGCAGAAGGGGTGTTTGTGCCAAAGTGAGCAAAATTTTCACCCCAAAGGACCGTGTTTACTGGAGCAGTGGCTCCCCACACTTGGTTAATACTCAGCAAGACACCTATCAGCATCATTGCCAAAAATCGAATTTTGTTTTTCATAATAGTTTGTTTTTTAGTTATTATTTTAGTTTATATATTTTCAATATCTGTCGATATGAATTAACAATGCAATAATGTATAACAATATATTTATTAACAAATTAAATTTATAAACATGAAAAAAGATTCAACTCGAACAGGAGCAACGCTTTGCTCATCGATGAGACCAAGGTCTGCCACGACCTCCTGGCTCAACAAGTTCAAACTGTTAGCATTCGCCTTCATGGCCTTGCTGAGTGTTAACCAAGTGTGGGGTGCGTGGACGAAAGTTACATCTGCTCCTACTGATTGGAGTGGTGAGTATTTGCTCGTCTATGAAAGTTCAACCACTGCTGGAGTTGCATGGACTGGAGTTGATGCTGTCAGTTGTAATGTTGCAGTTTCCATTAAGAGTGGTTCCATTGCGGACAAACCGACAGATGCGGTTTCCATTACAATTGCTACTATGGATGGTGGTTATTCCATTAAGGTTAATGGAGGAACTAATAATGGCAAGTATATCAAAGGTACAAGTGGTAGTAACGCACTTGGATTTGATAATAATGCTCAATTAAATACCTTATCGTATGATGCGACAAACAAAGGAGTGCTGATTACTAGCAATACATCAGTTATGAGGTATAATGATGCTTCTAACAACTATCGTTTCCGCTACTTCAAGTCATCTACATATACAAGTCAGAAAATAGTTCAACTGTACAAAAAGGCTGCGTCCACATATACGGTCCTTTATTCGGGACAAAAAGTTGGCAATTTCAGCCATCCTTTCTCACACTCTCGCAAATTGTAATTTGGGGCTTTTTTGCATTTTTTTGTAAAAAAGTTTTCCATATACGATGCATGGAGGGTGCATATAGGATGCACGGAGGATCACGTCCTTCTTCCCAACCTCTCTTCTCTCCCTTTGGCACACTTTTTGCCCAACCCCCATTTCTCATCTTAATCTTTCGGCTGCTTGCAGCCACCCCCGAAGAGGTGGTAACACCGATGAGGAGAGGAGAGACTCAGGTCGTCTGTCAATTAAACGGAGTGGCAATTGACCTTTACGAACCTGCTGTCTCGACGACGTCTGCACCTCCCCAGTACATGCTACGGAGATGCTACGGGACTTCACCACCCCTTCAATAATTTTTCAGTTTATATATTCAATCTGTCAAAGAACACATTTCATTTTTGACAAGGATAGACATCTATCCGCATCAACAATGAGTTACCGATGGGTGCTTGCACACAAGCAGTAACTTATAGTGGATTCATCGGCTCTGCCGTTTGGGAAAATGGAATGTTGTCCATCTCCTCCCTTTAGTATTCGAGGTGAGTGCTATGCACCCGGTGTCCTCGAATCTGTCAATCCGGCGTCCGAATTCAGCATTTCAAATTTCACTTCGAACTCCACTGAGTTCTCTTGTTAGCAGTACCCAACCCAATGGCTACTGCCAGATTATATTCGTTTTTAGTTTACTTCCGCGCTTTTCTTATTAACAACGTTTCTGCGTTTTCCGCGGGAGACTTTTTTCTCTTTTTGTTTCTATTTGTATTATATTCGTTTTTAATTCTCGTTATTCCTCTTCTCTCTTTGCTATTGCCTCATAACCAATCGGGGCTCTTTTAGGAGCTGGGCGAGAGGTAACTTCTTCTACCTTAATACTCAACTCTGCCAACGACTGACTAACAGCCTCCACTTGACTTGCCAGAACCTCATTCATATCATTTTGGTCATGCAAAATATTCTCTACATAATTGCGCAAGTTCTCCACTTCTATCTCCAACTTATCCTGACGCATAGCTGTTTGATTGATGGCAGACAAGGTGCGACGCATCATAGTGAAAGCACGCATGATCTGAATGTTAGTGTTGATGGCTACTTCTGATGTCAATACACTACTCAACATTGCGACCCCATTCTCCGTAAAAGCATACGGCAAATACTTGGAGTGCGCTCCTCGTCCATGTTCTAAGGTGCCATTTTGGCACCATAAAGACTGATACTCTTCACGGCTCAATTCCATCATAAAATCCGATGGAAAACGTTCTATATTACGCTTCACTTGACGTTTCAAGTTTTTCGTCTCCACACCATATAATGCCGCCAGGTCACGATCCAAGATGACGCGCTCACCACGGATGATATGTATCATCGCTTGAATGCGCTCCGGAATAACCTCCGCTGCATTAGACTTTACTATGTCCGTGCCTTTTGCCATTTCCTTCTCCCTTTCGGGTATTAGATTTATTATTTCTTTTCTTGTTAGCAGTAGTCAAACCAATGGCTACTGCCAAATTATATTTGTTATTTGGTTCTCGTTTGAAATACTGACTAGCACAAAAAAGCGGCAAACATCGTTTGTCGCTTATGAAAGGTGATTTATAAACTGTAACTATTTATCCTCTTCAAAAGGAAGTTCGTCCGCAGGCTGTGTGAAGTTCACTGCACGTTGGTCGGAGATAACGCTCTCGCCTAACTCTTGTTCCAGACGTTCTCGCGCCACATGTGCGACCGTTCCTCCTCGATGTGCTACACTGGCATTCTCTACAAAACCTTTGGGGTTCTCACGTTTGCTTAATGCAGTGGCCGCTGCTTCAGCTAAGCCATTCAACATCAACTCTACATCGGTCATGTTGTCGCGAAGGTTCTCCTTGCGCAATCCCTTGTGTTGCTTGTATTGCTTGGTAGTCATTCCACTCCATGCCTTAGAGATAATATCCGTCAATGTAGCATAATCTCTATCTTCCTGCATTCCTCCCCGCTTCCATTCATCCGTCAGACCCTTGCGAATCTCAATCGTCTTGATGCGTTGATTGATCCATTCTTCCGAATAACCTAAACGACGATAGTCTTTAATGGCTTGCTCTATACTGAGTTCCGGGTCTTGCAATTGGTTCAACCGCTGCTGCCCTAACTGAGCTAACCACTGCTTGAGCGGCTCAGCTTTCTTGCTGGGAACAGATTGGATGATACGAAGAACTTGCTCCACATCAGCAACGTCGGTTAAGTACTTTTTGCCATCTAATGGAGAGGCTAATTTCAGTTGGTGACAATTTGTCACCGACTCAAAACCTTCCTCCTGAAGACGTTGTTTTAACTTGTTCCAATACTTGCGAGCAGTTGGATAGTCACTGTCGGTTAATGCACTTACAACATCCACAACGGAGAAGAAGTACGTTTCTTTTTCTTCATCCCAAACATAGCGGATTTGTGCTCCTTGAAAGAATTGCAAACTCTCATTTTCTGTAGTTGTAGTAATGGGTTTCATAGTATATTATTACAAATAATAATCTCTCTGAAATACACTACAAAAGTACAAAAAATAAATGACATGTGCAATACTTAACAAGAAGAAAAAATGTTTTTATAGCAAAAAACGGCAGATTTTAATAAAAATCATCTAAATTAGTACGGATGAGACTATGGGAGCATGCTCACAATAGAACAGACGGACTAAGATAGAGGCGCCCTGCCAAAGCCGTTTTTCTGCAAAAAAGCATTTGCAGAAATTCGCAAATTGCCATTCGGGGGAATGTTGCCTTACAACAGGCGGCGTCCGAAATATTTCAAGCGAAAAATGCAAAAATTAGATGGATTTATCTATCAATGATGTCAGTTGTAGGAATCTGGTAGGAGTTTACTCATAAATAGATAGCTATAATTGGCAGCATGTTTGGCGGTAGCTATTTTTGCATTTTGTCCTAGCCCCTCTCACTATTTCGAGGTGGGCGAGCGCAGCGAGGTCGGTGCCCTCGACGTATTTCAAGCAAAAAAATGCAAGAAAAATCACTTTTTCATAAACTAATCACTATTTCAAAGATCGCTTCGAACTCCACTGAGTTCTCTTTGTCAGCAGTACCCAACAGTGTAGCGCAATGGCTACTGCCATATTATCGTTTGCGTTTGCGTTTACGTTTACGTTTGCGTTTACGTCAACTTACGCGCACATGTACGCGTTATATATAAGGTGTTACTCGCCGGCTACATCTGCATACACAGCGTGGTAAACCACATTGTCCGTAACGGTCACTTGTTGACCAACCATTTCGGCAGGAGCCGTATCTTGTTTAACCTTAGGATTGTTGGTACTTGCAGCAGGAACCCAACCTACTAAATGGTCATTACATGCAGCCTTAGTGTTTACATCTCTTACATCATCTACCGTTGGGGCTGTCAGTACCGTACCCGGAGCCTTATCAGCATCCACACGAATTTGGTAGTCGTTCGACCTCCATGTCACCGTATATGTCGCACAATTAGTTACGTAGTTGGAGTAAGTAGCTCCGCCAGAGTATTTATAAAGTTCCAATTTACCGCTATTCGTGGTATAGCCACTAGCCGGCGAACTGGATGTGTTGATATAATCTTTCGTCGTATAACTTGCCCAATCATAAGTAGGACTCACATAACGTACTGCACAGAAACGAGAGTTGTTTTTGGACTGCATACAGAAACCATCTTCATTTTCTGTATGAACCGCAAACGTCCAAGCGTCATCCTTAAAATCAGTAGCATTATTCGTAATACGCACGCCCTTATTATCCTTAATTGCATATAAATAATTGTCATTATCTGCTACGCTTTGGATAGTAAATTGATTAGCAGTTTCTGTAGCAATGAAATTCCATTGAATAGAATTTGCAACTGTTCCTGTCATCACGCCATCAGTAACCGTTGGTGCCGTTGTGGCAACGGGAGCACCTGAAGATACTGTAGCATTGGGCAATACATATCCTCCATTTTTAATTACATATTTTCCGGCTGTTATTCCCGACAAATCAGTTACTTTGCGCCATGCATACTCATCAGTTCCCCCTTTATCAGCAAAGACGGCATAAAAGTTAATATCCTCTGTGCCCATAGTCTCTGAGGTATAGACCGTTGGAGCATCATCCTCTGCTTCGCCATCAATAGCACTCTTAGCCCAACCATAGAACGATTTGCCTTCACATCCAGCAGGAGTCTCGGGATTGCTTGGGAAAACAACTGCTGCACCTTCGGCTACTTGAGTGGGAGTATTGACACCGGCAATGTACCAATTGACAGTATGTTTAGCTGCAACTACCTCAATTTGAATTGAAGAAGATTGTGCACAATAGTCCCCCGTCGCTTCTTGGGAAGCTCTAACAGTATATTGACCTAGTGCAGTAGCCGTAAATGTTGACCCCTCAATATGTCCTGTAGCCGCATTATCAGATGTTATGGTATATATGACAGTACCTCCATTACCTCCAGTAGTGGATAACGTTGCACTTTCAGCAGTAGTGATAGTAGTTAAATCTGCATTTAGAGAGAGAGTGGGGCTTGGTTGTGTGCATGCTCCATCTAAAGTTACACAAGCAGAAACGATTCCTATTTGATTACCATCTTGCCCAAACTCAATTTCAACACCTGTTGTCCCTGTAGGAAGATTAGTGCATTCAATTTCAAAATCCTCAGACGTGATAGGTGGCACAAACGCCGTATAAAGCAAGCGTGTATCATCCGTGCAATACTTCATCGTTAGTGTCTGAGCCTTACTCGACCATTGCCTACAAACCAAATGGATGGCACTCATTGTGGCATCTCCTTTAGTGTCAATATCAATGTATCCCTTTTTGGATACCGGACAATCCGTAATAGTACTACCTTGCTTACTTGCAGCACTAAAGATTACCTGAAGGTTATCTCCAAAATCAACCGTATGTGCATCATAACTTGAGGTCCAATCCTTAAAATCAATGCTTGTAAAATCCAAAGTTATACCATCGTCCCAACATACAAAATCTACTTTAGTAACTTGTACTGTATAGGATGCCGAAGCCCTACAATAATCACTAGTTGCGAGAACGGATGCCGTGATGGTAGTTTCGCCGGCACCAACAATAGTGACGGTTCCGTTATCTGCCACTGTTGCCACTCCAGTATTGCTACTCGAATAAGCAATCGTTTGACCATCCGCCACATCAATAGAAGCCACATATTGGAATGGAGCATCTGCTGTTGTCTTTTCTACTGTAGTTGGACTACCTGCAAAAGTTATAGTCCGCTCTGTACAATCACCACCAGTGCCTTCGTAAGTAACAGTAATACTCTTTACATAAACAGATTTAGAGCTAGCGGTTGATGTGAAAGTAATTACGATGTCACCTTCTACTGCTGTTGCGTTCTCAAAAGAAATAGTAGCATTATTCTCTTTCTTAATTGTAAAAGCATCGCCAAAAGCAGTTGAACCAACAGCAACAGCAATTGTTCCGTCTGTATCGCCATCGCGGTTGGAAGAATACACGATTTCAACCTTACTAATGGCACCTAATTCTTGGATCGAAGTGTTAGTAAGTGTTAAACCATCGTTTTTAATGTTCGCTAATGTAGTTTGTACTCCACGAGAAGGAGACGCAGATTCAAAAGCGGTTGCTGTAGCGCCGCTTGCACTCCATGCTTCTTCACCAACTCCGACATTCCAGTTTTTGTCCGTAAAGGTAGAAGTTACGGTCTCTCCCCACACATTTACACTCAGCAAGATGCCGATCAGCATCGTTGCTAAAAATTTGAATTTTGTTTTCATAATGTTTTGTTTTTATTGGTTAATATTTTATTTAGTTTTCTTTGTTTGAGATCATAGGCTAACCCAATAGCCCATGACCGGATTATTTGCGTCTGATTCCATAAAAAAGAAAACGATTACTCCGTTTCCTTGGAATAATCG
>JAGHTR010000123.1 GCA_018065205.1 Candidatus Colicola caccequi | reverse complement strand
TATACCGATACCATCCTCAACTTAGCCAGCTACACCTCGGTTATCTACACGCTTAATCTCACTGTTGAGATGCCAACGCAGATAGTAAGTGCTCGCTTGGTACAAGACGAAGTATGTGCCGATGATGATGAAGTGCAGATTAGTTTCATCTACAATGGTGCTAAACCTTCTAACTACAGTATCCTCTTTGATAGCCGTGCTTTGAAGGAAGGCTTCACTGATATCCATAATCAGCCGTTCGGCGAAGATATGTTAGCCAAGATTCCTCTGCCTAAACGCACAGATCCGGCTTACTTAGAGCATGCTAATTATATCCGTCCGGATATGTACTATTTGAAGATGGTATTGGAGAGTCAAGTATGTGGTAATTCCCAATCTGATACACTCAGCTTCATGGTGCGTTACCCGAGTTGGCTATTAGAGCAGAACTGGTCGGATGTAGTGGCTCTGTTGTCCTCCACCTATAACGGCGGATACCAATTCAGCCAATACGATTGGTATGTCAATGGAGTACGGATAACGAATGCCGGCAATTCGTACCTCTACTCCAAGGATTTACGTCCTGGTGACCAAGTCTATGTCTCCGCTACCCGTGAAGGTGAGAATTACAGCATTACATCTTGTCCTATTACGATTGTTAAACCGGAAGCAGATAAGTATCCTCATCCTATTCTCGTTTATCCGTCCTCGGCTCCTAAGAAGATGCCATGCATCACTATCCAATCTACGGAAGATGGACAGTTTGATGTTTACTCACAGACCGGACAAGCCATCCAGCATGGTACAGTCGTAGCAGGCGAACAGATAGTAACCATGCCTGCTGTTAGCGGTTGCTACATCCTGAAGGCTGCCACCAAGAATGGACATTCAACTACCCAGAAGATTATCATCTTCTAAGTTGGATAAGACAATAGTAAAGCCTGTCAACCAATTCGGTTAGACAGGCTTTTTATTTATTATTTGTTATTTGTTATTCTAGTATTTAGCAGGACTTACTTGAATAATAGTCTAAACGCTTCCGCTACTTTTTTGACGGGCACTACCTCAATGGCATTGCCTTTGTCGGATTTGGGTTGACTATATTGCTGTCCGGCAGGGATGACGATGCGCTTGAAGCCTAATTTTTGCGCTTCTTGGATGCGTTGGTCAATACGGTTAACGGGACGTATCTCACCGGCCAAACCAACCTCGCCTGTTAGACACGTCTCGGCATCCATCGCCATGTCCATATTGGACGACAAGACCGCTGCTAAGACCGGCAGGTCGATAGCAGGGTCATTCACGCGTAAGCCTCCGGCTATGTTAATAAAGACATCTTTCAATGCCAACTTAAACCCTACTCGTTTCTCCAATACCGCCAGCAACATATTCAGCCGCCGTCCATCAAAGCCTGTAGAGGAACGTTGCGGTGTACCATAAACAGCAGAAGATACTAATGCTTGCACTTCGATCAGTAAGGGTCTTACGCCCTCCACAGCCGCAGCAATAGCAATGCCGCTTAAACCATCGTGGTTAGAGGAGAGCAATAGTTCGGACGGATTGCTCACTTCGCGTAATCC
>JAGHTR010000097.1 GCA_018065205.1 Candidatus Colicola caccequi | reverse complement strand
TAATCTTTTCCAATCAAAGTTTTTCATAAGTTTGCTCTTATTTCCATTAATTCCTTGCGAATGCGCATCAGCACTTCTGCTGCACGCTGACGAGCATCCGTACCTCGTTTGCCATTATCCAATTCATTCTTGATGGCCTCAATGCGAGTTATCTTCATGTCATCTCGAATGAATTTGACTTGCTTGATAAAAGCAATATCATTCTCGGTATAGTAGCGATTACCGTGACCATCTTTGCGAGGATTGAGTTGGGAGAATTGACTCTCCCAATAACGTAACGTAGAGATAGGAACTTGCGTTTGCTCCTCTACTTCTCGGATAGAATAATATTGCTTAAAGGGCTCCATTATCTGCAAATCTTAAGTTTTTGTCCAATACGGATATTGTCCGATTTTAGTTTATTCCATGCCTTAAGTTGTTTAACTGTGACATGGTATTTCTTGGCAATCTTGCCCAAGTTATCTCCGCTCTTAACGGTATACGTAGTGGAGCCAATAGGTTGTTTATGCAGCAGTTCTATTTCCGAACGGCGGTTATTGATAAGCGAATCCGCTTTGTAGAGATGAATGGAGTCTGCATTTTCAATATAGGATATTACAAAATCGGTCGGCAAACAAAGCGTATACGATTTTTCATCCGACAATATATCGCCCGGAATAATGTCCTTTGGATATTGAGGATTGAGTTTACGTATTGTATCTAACGAGATGCCCATCACTTCAGTCAATTGGTTAAAGTGCAGTCGACGTTTGATAACAAGCGTATCTGTGGCGGGATACATCCACACGGTATCAGGACAGATGCCATGTAAATCTGCATAATTCATCACATAGCAAGCAGCAATAAAGATCGGAAGATAACTGCGCGTTTCTCGGGGCAAATAAGGATAAATGGACCAGAAATCTGTTTTTCCACCACTACGAGCAATAGCCTTCTTAACATTTCCAGGACCACAATTATAGGCAGCAATGGCTAAATTCCAATCTCCGAAATCGGCATTAAGGTTCTTGAGGAACTTACACGCGGCTTCGGTAGCAGCAATAGGATCCATACGTTCATCCACCAGGGAGTTTACCTCCAAACCATATAGCATACCCGTAGTCGGCATAAACTGCCATAGTCCCGCCGCACCCACTGGGGAATGAGCAATGGGATTTAAGGCAGATTCAATAACGGGCAAATAACAGAGTTCGTAAGGCAAATCATACTTGCCCAATATATCCCAAAAAATAGGAAAATAATAATTCCCTCTCGCTAAAATACGAGCGGTTTGTTGCTTATTATTTAAATAGCGATCTATATAGGAACCTACAACTTGGTTGTAAGGCATTTCAATTTGGAAAGGGAGATACTGCAAACGTCCCTTATAAAGAGAATCAAGATTGGTAGATGTGCTATCCTGTGCATACAATGAACAGGATACGCATGTAAACAAGAATATATATAAGATTTTTTTCATTTTATAGTTAACGCCAAATGTATACCGGCTGAACTTCTTTGGTGTTGTATATCGTAATAAATCTCCGGTGCTACATTTAGACTCAAATCCGGCGAGATATCAAAGTCAAATAACTCTGCATCTACAAAAGCATCAATGATAGATAACGCATATACAGCAGCAATTCCGACAATGGAAAGGTCTCTATTACGGCGATAGGTATTTTGTTTATTCTTTAATATGTTCGTGTACGTAGCACGTCCTCCCATCGACTCAATCGTATATCCTTTAGGCAATATAGCATTGTATGAACGTTTCGGATCGGTAGAAAGAACCTCATCCGTCAATATGTCCCGATAGGCTTGTCTGTAATCCTCGTACATATTACCGTTCCACATAACAGCATAAATACAACCCATAAAGGCGCCATATACAATTGGCAATTTCCAATAACTACGGTTGTAGATTTGTCCAAGACCCGGCACTAAAGCACCCATCCATACAGCACGCAAAGGATCCGGTCTCCACCCGTCTACCCATGTCGCTTGAGGTTGAGGTGTCACCGTATCTCCTACTATAATCTCGTGCTGATTACCAACAACTACTAACGTATCTCTAACGCCTGCATCATTGGGCAACACATCGCTGGATGTGATGGCAATAGCCACACTATCCGGCTTAGTAGGTTCTGCCTCTTGCGCCCATACTAAAATTGGGAGAACAAAGAATAATATGCCAATTATTTTTCTCAATGTATCCGAGTTAATAAGTTATATAACTCATGTTCTGACTCAAAAGAGATGGTTATGTGATGGTCACTAATCTTCACTTTGGTACCTAAACGTTGCTCCAATTGGCGTTGCTGAATCAAGAAAGGAGATTCTTTCTTAACGGACACTTTCTTATTGGCTTTAATATCATTAACCAACTCTTCCACTTTACGGACACTCAAGCCCTCCTTCAAAATACGGCGATAGAGATTGAGTTGTTGTTCGGTGGATGCACTTCCTAAAATGGCACGAGCATGTCCCATATCCAGTTTCTTTTCCTTAATACCAATTTGGATTTCGGCAGGCAATTTAAGCAAACGCAAGTAGTTCGCTACTGTAGCACGTTTCTTCCCTACTCTGGCAGCCATCTTCTCTTGCGTCAATTCATAATCATCCATCAGCCGTTGATAGGCAAGGGCTATCTCAATAGCATCCAAATCCTCACGCTGGATATTCTCAATGAGCGCCCATTCCATCACTTGCTCATCCTTGGCTGTGCGCACATAAGCAGGAATGGTATGTAGGCCGGCCATCTTCGAGGCCCGGTAACGACGTTCACCTGCAATAATGAGATACGTGCCATCGGCATTTTTGCGTAACGTGATGGGTGATATAACGCCGTGTTCACGAATAGAGTCACTCAGTTCCTGCATAGCCTCCTCATCAAAACGGCGACGAGGCTGATTCGGATTAGCAACAATTAAGTCCAACTCAACTTCGCTAATTGAACTTGATCCGCTGGTAGTAATGTGTGTATCGATAAGCGCATCTAATCCGCGCCCTAGGCCAGTAGTTTTTTTCATTTCTTCAATAGTTCTTTCGCTAAGTTAATATAACATTTGGCTCCTTTACTTGAGCCATCATAATCCAATACACTCAGTCCATGACTTGGTGCCTCGCTCAAA
The DNA here is from genome assembly GCA_018065205.1 of Candidatus Colicola caccequi. GTDB lineage: Bacteria > Bacteroidota > Bacteroidia > Bacteroidales > Paludibacteraceae > Colicola > Colicola caccequi. The sequence continues at coordinate 8,516 of JAGHTR010000097.1, read as the reverse complement.
CGCACGTTTCTAGGAATATACGTATCAAAAACAAGGTCCCCAAAATGACGCTTCACTTCGTCAAACACTTGTGCCGATAAACGCAATCGTGCATCGTACATCGTCAACAAAAATCCTTCAATCTGTAATGCAGGATTCAGATTTTGTTTGATGATCTTAATCGTTGACAGCAGTTTAGCAATGCCTTCCAACGCAAAGAATTCACATTGCACAGGAATGATGACCGAGTCACTCGCAGTAAGAGCATTTACGGTAATTAGTCCCAATGAGGGCGAACAGTCGATAAGGATATAGTCAAACTCACCACGCACTTGCTGCAACAGATGTTTCATCAGTTGCTCCCTGTTCTCCAAATTCAACATCTCAATTTCTGCACCAACTAAGTCAATATGACTCGGAATCAGTTGAAGGTGATCCACATTGGTCTGAATCATTGCGTCATGCGGGTCCAATTGATTAACCAAACATTCATAGATGGTCTTGTCTAAATCACGAATCTCAACACCCAGTCCGGAAGAAGCGTTGGCTTGGGGGTCTGCATCCACCAAGAGGACGCGTTGACCTTCGCGAGCCAAAGCCGCAGCCAAATTGATTGCGGTAGTAGTTTTACCAACACCACCTTTTTGGTTTGCTAATGAAATAATTTTTGCCATATAATCTATTGTTTTTTTCGTTTTATTTCCCATAAATAGCCTATATTAAGACTCAATGTTATGGGGTTAGAGCGAGAGAAATAATCCGTTTTTCGGTTACTGAAGTAGTCTCCTAAACTGTACGAAAAACGTGCTTCCAACTGGAAGACTCCCGCTTTGGGTGTACGGACAAGCAAACCAAGACCTGCTGCCAACCCCCAATCAAATTTATTTTCCAGTTCTTCGTATTGCGCCTGTTGAGTAGGATGTTTGGTTCCAGACTCCGACTCATGAATGCAATACCCTATTTGAGGTCCAAGATTAAAGAAACCACGGCACATCTTCTTACCAAAGAAAATATGAGCCAAGAAAGGCATTTCAATATAATCCAACCTGCGCGTGTAATGAGCAACTTCCTCTGCATTCTCATCCGTATTCTCTCGCCAACCTCTCTGCATATAGTTCAACTCCAATTGGAAACCGCAGCACTTGTGCCCTGCATACCGGAACACAAAGCCCCCTTCACCACTCAAAAGAACCGTTCCCATTAAAGCTTTCGTTCCTGCAACTTGAGGTGTAAACATACCCATTGATGCAATGGCTCCGCCATGCAATCCTACATACATCTCCGGCTCGCGCAAACGAGGCTGAGCCCATGTATGAACGAAGAGGGGCAGTAATATGGCAAGTAATAGCAATCGTTTCATTTGGTACGCACAATATGAATGTTCATATTCTGATAACCTCCCATAGGACTAATCTGACGGAATTGCATATCCGATTGTAAACCCATAAAAGGTATAGTTATCACATCATCTCTATGCTCACGCAAACGAAGAGCCGTTATAAGCACATATTTCATTTGATCAAAACCCAACAAATCATAATAGGGCTTAGACGGTACACGTTTGATATTAGGATAGAAATATCGATATTCTGCTCCATACGCAAAACTATCTATATCTACTTCATGGCGGAAGACGGTACCGTACACCTGAGGAAGAGCGATAGCATCACCCTGCCAGGAGTACTGAGATAAAAGCGTGAGTTTTTTGCCTTGAGCAGCACGCATCAGATACGGCATCAAGGTGCGCACATTGCTATAACGTTCGGTGTTGAATAAAATAATGTTCTCTACGTTATCGGCAAGCAACATGTTCAACGAATCTGCCAGTATGCTCTTGATAGTAACAAACGAGCAGGGAATATCCGTAACCAGTAATTGTTGTTGCAAAGCCTTCACACTATTCGGGATTTCGTTAGCAGAAGCCTCAATTAAGATACAATGGATGGAATCTCGCCTTTGTTCCATCCAATTAACCATGGCCATAGCCGAAACATCATCGGACGGATTGAACTGCAACACATACGGATTATTCTCTATGCCGGGAACAGAAGAAGAGAATGGAAATAAGATTCTTTTCTGATGTTCCAATGCCCACTTGGCAGCAATGCTCACTTGTGATACATAAGCAGGACCTATAATCATATCCATGCTGTCCAATTCAGCACGTTCCAAAACATCCATCAACTTATAGGTGGACTTTTCTACATCATACGTATGCAACTCAACAGGAGCAAAGTCACGTTGAACTTCGTTGATAGCCAACAACGCACCTAAATAATAGTGCACAAAACGATCCATGTTTTGGTCGCGCTGCGTCGCATTGCTTTGTAATGGAAGCATCATGGCGATGCGCAATGGCTCTTGCTGCGCCATCACATGCCACGGAAGTGCTATAAGGCACATGAACAGAATGAGAGTTTTATTCATTTTCATGCTACATATTTCTTTTTCCTAATTCCCAAAACCACCCCGCCGACAAGGGCCAAGATAGCAATAGGAGTGATTACACTAATTATCGTTATTTGTTTAGCAATTTGGTGAGTTCGTTGATCATTTAGCAAACGCAACGGTATATGTTTGCTACGCAAATCAATCAGACCATTATTGTCCGTAAGCCATAGCACGGCATTCACCAAGAAATCACGATTACCAAACTGTATTTTCATATATTGGTCATACCCCACCGGAAGTGGCTTGTTCTGTTGCCATTCTCCCACTGCCATTTGTGCTCCGGCAACAACGATTTGACGAGTCTTAGGACTGACCTTCGTTATGGTTGTCTGCATATCTTCCGGCGGCAATCGATGCGCGTATAACGAATGGAACTCCCCCTCTAAACTCATAGCAACCGGCAAAAAAGCCATGGTAAACATCTCAGGATGAATCGTTTGGTCCATCAGATTCACTTCTGCTGGCGCACCAATCATAGTTGATGCCGACGAAGTGGCCAACAAGACTTGTTTATCAATTCCATCATCTCCTCCTACTGCCTCTATTTGACTCGCCATCATCGTACGCACTTGCGATACGTTCTTGGTGATGGGAGAAGCCTCGCTGGTCAATAACAACGGAGCAAAGGTCCAAGGTATAGGTTGGAATTGCGGATTCTGCGCATCTCCACTCACCTCCACCGGCATCAGCCGACATTGTATATCCTGAATCAACACAGGATTAATGCGCACACCATAGTGAAACAACATATCACGCAGTCCCCAGTCCTCAGCAATAATAGGTGTCAAACCATTCTCCGTTAGCATCTGGTCCGAAAAACGAACACCATCCAATAACCACATCACACGACCACCATGCATGATGTATTGGTCAATGATGAATTTATCTGTTTCTGAAAGCGATTCCCGAGGATCCGCAATAATGACCACTTGATAATCATCCAGCACATCCGGAACATTGCCCAACATACCACGGTCTATCTGATAATAGTTACTCAATTCGCGACACCAATCATACACATCCCGTTCACTCAATTCACCATGACCTTCCAAAAACACAATGCGCTCCACTTGAGTAGATTGCAAGTTCTGGATAGCCTCCGCTAAACGATATTCCAACGTCTCTATGCTGCCATTCAGATTCTCCTCACCACTACAGCCCGGATTATTCTGAATCAGTTTAATTACTCGGTGATGTCCCTTGTACGTTAATATGGCATATGGATATAGATTCGTCTGAATCATCTGCCCATCCCGAGAGCGTTCATGAACAATAGTCGGCTGCAATTGGTCTAACGCAGTAAAATCAACATCCTTTTCAATACAGTTAGCATTGATTGTGCGCAGTTCATCAATCAGGTCATGCGTCGCCTGATTAAGACGTTCAAAACCGGAATTATGCTTGCCCTCGTCCAACAACACCTGTATCTCTAAAGGTGAATCTAACTGCTCAACAATGGCACGAGTTGCCGGACTAACCGAAAAACGATGATCTTCGGTTAAGTCCCATCTCCCCCAGTTGAGGCTAAGAAGAATCAATACTATGTTAACGCAACGAATCAAGAACAGGATAATTAACAGTTATGGTATATTTTTGTCTCAACTCTTCAATCCATACTTTCTCCAAAGCATCCTGATAATCATTGATGACTTGACCACGAACATCGGTGTACTCTACCGGAGATTTTATTTTCTTACCCAACAGCACAACTACCGGATACGTCTCGCTCTCGTACTTTGCACCCTTAACGCGGAAGCCGTATTGGTCAATAGCCATGTTCTTGCCCTGCTCCCAAAGACCACGTTCTACAACTACATACTTGACGCTATCCGTATTGATGCGTGAAGCCAAATATGATTGTATCGAATCAGGATTAGCCGTCTGCACCATCTTCTTCGCAGCCTTGGCATGAGCAGCATCCTTGGCATAGATAGCAACACCCTTCCAACGAGGAGCATCCCAACGATAATCAGCCTTATGCCCTGCAAAGTACTGTGCTAAACCTTCCTCATCCTTCGATGCACGGTCCCAAACCTTATCCAAACTAATATCAAACAGCAAAATACCATCATGATACTCCTGCACTAAATGACGGAACTCCTCGTACTTTTCCTCCAAATGACTATCGGCATATTCACGAACGGCCTCGTCGGACAAGGAATCCGGAAGATTATACTCCCTACGTGTCTTGCTGATAAACGACTTATCGGCTTCCTTGCTGCGCTCATCACGCGATACATTCTTTTCAATTTGAGTGCGGATGCTATCCAACGGCTGTACACCGCGTTGAGCATTCTTATGGATAATATGCCAACCAAAACGGCTACGGAAAGGCTCACTTATACCACCCTCCTCCATACTGAAGGCAACATCTTCAAACGCTTTAACCATCATACCACGACCAAACCAGCCTAAATCACCACCACGAATAGCCGAACCCTTATCATCACTTTCTGTCTTAGCCAACTGAGCGAAATCGGCACCGTCCTTGGCCAACAGATATAAACTGTCAATCTTCTGCTTAGCCTTTGCTTCTGCTATACTGTCTGCTCCCGGAACCATCTTCATAATGTGAGCAGCTGACACCTCTGCATGAGGCTGTTCTTCCTCTACCCATGCAAAGTGATAACCGTACGGACTACGGAAAACAGGAGTAATTCCACCTACCGGAGTATTAAATACAGCATCCTCCAAAGGATACACAAATCGGAAAGGAGCCACCCAACCTAACTCAGCATCACCCTTGATCGAACTTTCCTTAGCAGCCACATCAAAGAATCCCTCTCCATTCAGCACACGCTGACGCAATGCAGTAATCTTGGCTAACGCCTCTTGTTGAATGGAATCAGGAGCATCTTTGGAGCACTCCACAGCGATATGCGCAGCACGACGGTCTTTGCACATACGATTATAACTCATACGAACCAAACTATCCATCGCTTCTGCATCCTGCATATACTTGGGAGTCGCTTGCGCACGATAACCCTTCAACTCATCCTTGAAGGCTTGCGTTGTATCAATACCGGCAGCCTCGGCTTCCATAACCTTTAACTTGAAATTAATGAACATGTCCAAATAAGCATCCAACGATAAGGTATCTACCGAAGTGGTATGATTCTTTTCGTAAATGTACTTAAACTCAGAGACCTTGATCTCTTGACCATTAATAGTTAACAACGTAGGATCATTTTGTGCAGTTGCCCCCATAGTAAGGAAGCCTAATGCAACCAAAGAAAATAAACGATTTTTCATATCTTAAAAATAAAATTTTTAGTTTACAAACCATAATTGCGTCACCTTTTCACGCAAATTAGCGTGCAAAGGTACACAAAAAATTGCATATATGCAAATTTATTTGGGGATTTTTCAGGATTTTGTGGATTTTTCAGCCATTAGTTAGCCACGAATAGCATCTAACCTGGCCTCCATCTGGAACAATTCGTCGCGAAGTAACGTGGCCGTTTTGAAATCCAAGTCTTTGGCTGCAGCTAACATCCGTTTACGTTGCACATCAACCGCCTTAGACAACTCCTTGATCGTCATAGACTGCCATGGAGCACGTTTCCAACTGTCACGAATCGTATTTTCCACCTTCTCCTGCTCGGCTTGAGCATTGCGGAATAATGCCTCTAACGGATTGGATATCATGGCCTTACGAACAGCATGAGGAGTAATATGATGCTCCTCGTTATACTGAATCTGTTTGGCACGACGACGATTAGTCTCGTCTATGGTCATTTGCATGGAACGAGTAATCTTATCTCCATACATAATCACTTTACCTTCTATATGTCGGGCGGCTCGCCCTGCCGTTTGCGTCAAAGAACGGTGATCACGCAGGAATCCCTCCTTATCTGCATCTAAAATAGCCACTAAACTCACTTCCGGCAAATCTAACCCTTCTCGCAACAAATTAACACCCACTAACACATCGTATTGACCTTGACGCAAATCCTCCATAATCTTAACTCGCTCTATGGTATCTATATCCGAATGGATATACGCACTCTTGACACCATACTTGCGCAAGTACTCATCCATCTCCTCCGCCATACGCTTGGTAAGCGTCGTCACCAACACACGCTGGTGCTTATCAACTCGCAATTGAATCTCCTCCATAAGGTCATCCACCTGATGCGTCGTAGGACGTACTTCAATCTCAGGATCTAATAATCCGGTGGGACGAATCAATTGGTCCACAACAATGCCTTCCGACTTTGCTAACTCATATTCCGCCGGAGTGGCAGAACAGAAAATAACCTGACCCACTTTAGCTTCCCATTCGTCAAACGTCAAGGGACGATTATCCCGCGCAGCCGGCAACCGAAAACCATAGTTAACCAGATTTTCCTTGCGAGCCTTATCCCCTCCATACATCGCATGAATCTGAGGAACAGTCACATGACTCTCATCTATGATGAGCAGCATATCTTTAGGGAAATAATCCAATAAACAATACGGCGGAGTGCCGGGCTCACGACCATCAAAATAACGACTGTAATTCTCCACTCCCGAACAATAACCTAACTCCTGAATCATCTCAAGGTCATACTTAACCCGCTCCTCAATACGTTCGGCATATTGGTTTTCACCTATTTCTTGAAAATAATTCACCTGATTAGCCAAGTCCAATTTAATTTGTGCCACAGCACTTTCTATGCGTGCTGGCGACGTGCAAAAGATTGTGGCAGGATAGATATTCAGGTGCTCAAAATGCTCCAAAACATGCATCGAACCCGGATCCAACTGCAAAATATCCTCCACCTCATTCCCCCAAAAAACAACCCTGAAAATCTCGTCACTATAGGCCGAACAAACATCTACCGTATCTCCCTTGACACGGAATCGACCACGCACTAAATCAATATCATTTCGCACATAGGATGCATCCACTAACTGACGCAGCAAATGTTCCATACCCTGCCTATCTCCCTTACGGATAGTTAAACACGATTGACTAAAATCCTGAGGGTTACCTATACCATACAGACAACTGACCGAAGAGATAACCACTACATCCTTGCGCCCGCTCAACAAAGCCGCTGTCGCACTTAAACGCAAGCGGTCTATCTCCATGTTAACACTCAGATCCTTCTCGATATACGTATCCGTCTGAGGGATATATGCCTCCGGCTGGTAATAATCATAGTAGGAAACAAAATACTCTACGGCATTATTCGGGAAAAAACCCTTCATCTCACTGTACAATTGAGCCGCCAATGTTTTATTGTGACTCAAGATAAGAGTAGGACGATTGATTTGAGCAATTACATTCGCCATCGTAAACGTTTTACCCGAACCCGTAACACCCAATAACGTCTGCGCTGAAGCACCACGACGAACACCATCCACCAATTGGCGAATGGCCTCCGGTTGGTCGCCCGTCGGAGCAAAAGGTGATGTCAATTTGAATTGATCTGCCATAGAACGTGCAAAGGTACACAAAAAAAAGCATATACACAAATTTATTTTCAAGATATGGAAAAAATTAAATAAATTTGCATAATCAAAAAAAAAGTAGTACCTTTGCGGGTGCAAAAAATGTCTAAACCGAAATATCATGGCAAATAAAAGACCTATTTTCATGGAAAAATGGTGGATGGATGCCGTTTGTGCCGGTAAATATTGGGAGGAGATTCTACCTGATATGCCCACCCTCATTCGCAAACGCTGGTGGATGCACTATGTGGTGATGCCCCAACAAACACAAATTGGCGGTATGTGGGTAGATCCGGATACCTGCACCATGTCACAAGCCCAGGACCTGGCCCGACAAATCGATGCCAAACTATCAGCCATGCACCTGTCCTACTACTACCAACAATACCCCGTAGGCAGCCCCATTCCCGAGTGCATGCGCGCGTTAGGTTATAAGGTAAAGGAACGCGTGACCTATCGCATCAACGACTTGAGCGATTTGGATAAGGTGATTGGAGCGTTCTCCAAGAACAAAAAACGGCAGTTGCAAAAAGCACTTAGTCTGCACGCTGAACGCGATATGAGTGCCGAAACATTTTATCAGATCCACGCTAAGTGCATGAAGAACGCAATCGCCGTGTCAGTTACGAACGCGAGTTCTTATTCGT
>JAGHTR010000111.1 GCA_018065205.1 Candidatus Colicola caccequi | reverse complement strand
AAATGAATTGGGATTTTCTCATCAAAGATAAACAATCGCTATTCGTAACAACGGATAGTCGTCAAGTGCTCCCCGGATGCGTATTTGTGGCTCTCAAGGGGGAGCATTTTGATGGTAATCAGTTTGTGGACCAAGCTAAAGAAGCGGGAGCAGCATACGTCATTAGTGGAGATAATGCCATGGCTGATCTACAGGACTTAGCACGGGCTTGGCGACGCGAATTAGGTCTGCCTATTATCGCTATTACCGGCACCAATGGTAAGACAACCACCAAGGAATTGACGGCAACGGTCCTCTCCACTATGTATAACCTGCATTACACCCAAGGAAACTACAATAACTCGTTAGGCGTGCCACTCACCTTATTACAAATAACGCGCGCGCACGAATTGGCTATTGTTGAAATGGGAGCCTCCCATCCGGGTGATATAAAAGAGTTAGTGGAGGTGGCTGAACCTAATTACGGACTAATCACTAATGTGGGGCGTGCTCACTTACAAGGCTTTGGATCCTTTGAAGGTGTGCAACGCACTAAGGCCGAACTATACGACTATCTGTTGGCGCACCCCGAAACAACCAAGGGTGTCTTTATTAACGAAGATAATGCGTACCTACGCGATATGCTGGCTAAGGCCGCTGCCAACCCCGATGCATTAGATACGGTGCGGATTAGTTATACCACCGAACCCATGCTGACCAAAACGTACTTGGTAGGTGACTATAATGCTGAGAATATATCGGCCGCCTTGTGCGTAGCTGAGCATTTTGGTATCAAGCGCAAGGTTGCTATTGAGGCCATTCGAGGCTATCGTCCCACTAACAATCGCTCACAAGCGATGACGACAGATAAGAACGAACTGGTGGTAGATGCCTATAACGCCAATCCTACCTCCATGGCGGCATCTATTGACTCTTTCTGCCAATGCTCAACGGAACAACCATCAGCTTTTGTATTGGGTGAGATGCGTGAATTAGGAGAGTACAGTAAGACGGAGCACCAGAATATTGTCAATATGTTGTTGGAGCGCAAAGCCGAGCAAGTGCTGTTGGTTGGTGAAGAGTATCGTGCTACGACTGCACCATATCCTATCTTCCACGATGTAAGTGAACTAAGTGACTATATCCAACATCATCCATTAACCGGTTATCGCATCTTAGTGAAAGGTTCGCGTGGCAACCAATTAGAAAAGATATTGCCCTTATTATGAATAAAAAAACTAAAATACTCATTATCCTCATATCTATCGTAGCGTCCATAGTGATTGCTGCACTGGCATTTTTTAGCCTGCATCAGCATAACCAAATGCGGGAGATTGTGGAAGAACTGGAGTTTGAGAAAGAAGCGTTGCAGGATGAATATGAGGACTTGGCTATCCAGTTTGATGGATATCAGAAGTTGGACATTCAGAATGATTCACTGCAAGATAAACTAGCGCGTGAGCAACAGCGAGTACGTGACTTGCTTGAAGAACTGCGTATCACTAAGGTGACTAATGCTCGTCGTATCGCTGCTCTCAAGAAAGAGTTAGCTACGGTGCGGTCTGTCATGGTTACTTATGTGCATCAGATTGATTCATTGCATCAAACTAATAAACGACTCGTGGTTGAGAACACTGAGTATCGGCGTAAGAACGAGGAGATGACTCAGGCTAATGAACAACTATCCAATGCTAATAACCAACTCACGCAAGTAGTGACGCGTGCTGCAATGTTAGAGGTAACTGACTTTGAATGTCTGACCCTCAATCGGCATAACCGCAAGACCTCGTTCTTGAGTCAAGTAACTAAGTTGGAATTCCACTATACGATTCAAAAGAACATCACCTGTGAACCGGGCAACAAAACCGTTTATTTGGTGCTGCGTGGAGTGGATGGCGAAGTGATGCAGAAGCAGCCTGTGACGTTTGAATATGAGAATGGACAAGTGCCTTATTCGGTCAGTCAAGCCATCGAGTATATGGGTGAGGAATGCAAGGGAACGATGTATTGGACCATTGATGATGATTTAGTGCAGGGCGATTATGCCGCAGACTTCTTCATTGATGGAAATCTATGTGGCTCGTTCAACTTTGCCCTCAAAAAATGAGTAATAAAGGCCTAAAAAGTCATTTTTTACCCAAAAAATTTGCATATATGCGAATTAAGTTGTAATTTTGCAGTCCAATCACCCAATTTGTGGTTGGAAGCTATAGATGCGGCGATGTTCTCATCTTAGGATATTGCATCAGCCGTAATTGTTTAACCAAATAATACTTAACGTCATGTATTTGACTTCTGAGAAAAAAGTTGAGATCTTTGCACAGTATGGCAAAGATGCTAAGAACACGGGTTCGGCTGAGAGCCAAATCGCTTTGTTCACCTTCCGTATTAACCACCTTACTGAGCACTTAAAAGCTAACCGCAAGGACTTCGGTACCGAGCGCGCTTTGACCGCTTTGGTTGGTAAACGCCGTCGTTTGCTGGATTACTTGAAGGCAACGGATATTGAGCGCTACCGTGCAATCATTAAGGATCTGGGTATTCGTAAGTAATCAACTTCAGAAAAGGGCTCTTCGTGCGCGGGGAGCCTTTTTTACATTGTATCATTGTTTATCTATATAGTATGAAAAAAGCTGTATTATTCTTATTACCCGTTATGATGATGAGTTGCCAAACTAAGCAAGTCGCTTCAAGTGTTGTTAGTGAAGATAGTTTTGCTTATTCCATGATGAAACAGAGTGTGGCCGAAGGCACGAACGCTTTCCTTAGCCCAACCTCCGTTGCTATGGCGCTTAATATGCTTACACCCGGAGCAGAAGCACAAACGCTGAAGGAACTGCAATCCTTTGTTCCTGCCGTCAGTGTTGCTTCTACCGACTTCCTTAAAGTGGCTTCTGCCATTTGGATTAACGATGGCGTACAAGTCTATCCGGCTTATCTCCAAGCCAATAAGGATGCCGAAGTCTATGCCGGACCTATCTTGGCTCAAAAAGTAAATGGATGGGCTGCTGCTAAAACGAATGGCAAGATTAATAAAATCGTGGAGGATCCGATTCGTCTGCCCATGATGCTGACCAATGCGTTATATTTTAAAGCGCAATGGCAACATCCCTTTAAGGCTCAAAACACAAATCAGGATACGTTTTATGGCATCAAGGGGGAACAGCAAGTAGATATGATGCATCAGACCAACCATTTTGCCTATATAGAGAATCGCAAGATGCAGGCTATTCGTCTGGACTATACCAGTCCCTATTGTATGGATATTATATTGCCGACGCAGGGTAAGTCGGTGACTGATGTAATAGATGAAGTATCAAATATAGACTTGTCTAATGCTGAATCGTGTAAGGTTAGACTTACCTTACCTAAGGTTAAACTTGATTACGAGAAGGTGCTGAATGATTATCTTGGTAAGATGGGCTTATCTACCTGTTTTACCTCCAAGGCGGATTTCTCTCGCATCTCGGCTTCACCCCTCTTTATTGGGATGGTTAAACAAAATACCTTCCTCGCTATTGACGAAGAAGGTACTGAGGCTGCAGCAGTGACATCGATTATGATGGCTATGTCGGCACGTCCTATTCAGGAGAAAATCTACGAGATGAACATCAACCGTCCGTTCTTGCTGCTGATTCGTGAAACGGAAACGAACCGTATCTTATTCTATGGCGTAATCAATACGCTGTAATTACTTCTGTAAATACTCATGCATGGCCTTAGCCGCCTTGCGTCCGTCACTCATGGCTAGGATGACGGTAGCTCCTCCGCGCACTATATCGCCTCCGGCGAATAGAGTAGGTATAGAACTTTGCATTGTATCATCACCTACTACGATAGTGCCTTTGCGACTTATCTCGAGTCCGCTGACGGTGTTAGGTATTAATGGGTTAGGACTGACGCCTACACTTACGATAACCAGATCCACAGGTATAGTAACGGTCTTGCCTTCTATGGCGACAGGACTGCGGCGACCACTCTCATCAGGTTCGCCTAATTCCATGACTTGCAGCACTGCCTCCTTAACGCGTCCGTTCTCGTCTGCGTGATACTCAATGGGATTATGCAAGGTCATAAATTCAATACCCTCTTCTTTGGCATGACGCACTTCTTCAACACGGGCAGGCATCTCGTCTTCGCTGCGACGATATACAATCATGGCATGCTCGGCTCCTAATCGCTTGGCGGTTCGCACAGCATCCATGGCGGTGTTTCCTCCACCAATGACCGCTACATTCTTGCCATATAGCAGAGGTGTATCTGTATGGGCATTGCTGGCATCCATTAAGTTGACGCGAGTCAAGTATTCATTGCAACTCATCACTCCATTCAGGTTCTCACCGAGGATGTTCATGAATCGTGGCAGACCGGCTCCTGAACCTACAAAGATGGCAGCAAAGCCTTGCTGCTGCAGATCATCAATCGTGAGCGTCTTACCGATGATGGTATCGGTCTGGAAGATGACACCTAATTGTTTGAGTCCGTCAATCTCCTTATCTACTATACGATTGGGCAGACGGAACTCAGGAATACCATATTTGAGTACTCCACCTATCTCGTGCAATGCTTCAAAGACAGTAACGGCGTATCCGTACTTAGCCATATCTCCGGCAAAAGCCAACCCAGCGGGACCACTTCCCACCACGGCAATCTTGGTCTCAGTATTTGCGTTTTCGTTTTCGTTTTCGTTTACGTTAATCTTCCCATTATCTGCCACAAAGCGTTCCAAGTAGCCAATTGCTACCGGTTCATGCCCCATCTTATGATGGATACAACGGCTTTCGCATTGTTTCTCTTGGGGACAAACACGACCGCATACGGCCGGTAGCGTTGAACTTTGTGCAATAATAGCAGCGGCGCCGTTGATGTCGCCTTGTTCCACTTTCTTGATGAAAGCAGGTATTTGGATATTAACCGGGCAACCTTCTACGCAGGTGGGTTTAGGGCAGTTCAGGCATCGATGGGCCTCCGTGAGAGCTTGCTCCATGGTCAGACCTTGGTTTACTTCTGCATGCAGACTCCGGATGCGCACTTCAGGAGATAACTCATTCATCTTAACACGCGGAATAGCCACACGTTCTTTGGCGGTCAAAGGATGTTGAATCTGTTGGTACTGATCCATGGCAATAGCCTCTTCGGGCTTGTAGGAACGCAGCCGCGTCATCATCTCGTCCCAATCTACCTGATGTGCATCAAACTCAGGTCCATCTACACATACAAACTTGGTTTGTCCGTCAATGGATACACGACAAGCACCACACATGCCTGTGCCATCTACCATGATGGTATTGAGACTGGCATCTGTAGGAATGTTGTATTTCTTGGTGGTCAGGCTGACGAACTTCATCATGATTGCCGGACCAATCGTGATACATTTATCTACCGGTTCGCGGTTGATGACTTGTTCTACACCAACGGTGACTACACCTTGCTGCCCCATGCTGCCGTCATCGGTCATCACGATGACTTCATCCGACCATTGCGATAGTTCATCCTTAAGAATAATCAAATCCTTATTGCGGGCAGCCAACACTGTAATCACGCGATTACCGGCTTTCTTAAGCGCTTCAGCAATTGGCAACATCGGTGCGGCACCTACACCGCCACAGGCACAAACAACAGTGCCGAAGTTCTCTATATGTGTGGCTTTGCCTAACGGACCAACTACGTCTTGCAGGTACTGACCAGGCTCCATCGCACATAGTTTAGTGGAGGAAACACCAATTCGCTGAACGACTAAAGTAATCGTGCCCTTGTCTGTATCGGCTGCACTAATCGTCAACGGCATACGCTCAGAATGCGCATCTACACGGATGATGACAAAGTGTCCCGCTTTACGACTGCGAGCAATAAGTGGTGCCTCAACTACTATTTCGGCTACATTGTCGGAAAAGAAACGCTTAGAAATAATCTTGTTCATAACTTTATCTAAATTTGTTGCAATTGCAGCATGCACCAGTCTCCGGATTGCTGCAGGTTGATTGGCTGCAGTCCTGCCGCTTGTGCAGCAGCTAATATATCCGAAACATCGGATGCATAGAACCCACTAAGCCATACTTGTCCGTCGGAATTTAAAAAGCGGGCATAGAGTGGCATTTGGGCAATCAGTACATTCTTATGTATATTACTTAAAATAAGGTCATATTTGCCTTCGGGAGGCGTTGATCCTAATTGAACGGAGTACGAGGAAGAGTCTATATTATTCCTTTCGCTGTTCTCCAGAGCGCAAGATACACTCTTCTCGTCTATATCCACCATCGTTATTTGATGGGCACCTAGTTTAGCTGCTACTATGCCTAAGATACCTGTGCCACAACCATTGTCCAGTACGGTGCACGGTGTATGGTGTGTGGTGTTAGATGTATAGTGCCGAATGAGTGCCTGAATGAGCATAGAGGTTGTCTCGTGATAGCCGGCTCCAAAAGCACAATGCGATTGGATAAGTACCTGACTATTGGGCAATTCAATTGTGAACTGAGGATGCTCTTGTTCCCATGCTTGGTTCCAGTTGTCATCCGGACAATCTTCTGCACTTAGCAGCGTTACCCCATCGTACGCGGATACTATTTGCTCCATCGCTTGGCGACGGAACAGGGATGTCTGTATATATGCTAACGAGACGGGACCATTATCGGTCTCCGTCTCGCAGAATGCCTCAAATCCTACATCTGCCAGGTCTTGCTCAAAAAGGGCACGTTGCCAATCCGGCATAGTAACAGCAAATGTACATTGAGTATATAACATTGTCTAGCGTTTAGAAGTACTTGGTCTCGGTTCCTACAATGCTGCTGAGCAGGTTATTAGCTAAGCGGCTGGCACCGAAACGGAAACTTTGATTATTAAGCCAATCCTCACCCAATATCTCTTTAACGAGTGTGAAATGTTGAACGGCTTCCTCGGTTGTTGAAACACCTCCGGCAGGCTTATAGCAAACCTTAACACCTGTTTTTGCCTTCCAGGCTTTGATGGCTTGACACATAACGTAGGTGGCTTCGGGAGTAGCATTAACTTTGATCTTACCGGTAGAAGTCTTGATGAAATCTGCTCCGGCAGCCATAGCTAAAATGGATGCTTTCCAAATGTTTTCAGCAGTAGAGAGGGCACCGGTCTCCAAAATGACTTTGAGGTGATGCTCGCCACAAGTGGCTTTAAGTTCACTGATCTCATCAAATACCTCTTGGTAACGACCCTCCAAGAATTTACCTATAGAAATAACGATATCAATCTCTGTAGCTCCGGCTTTAAGAGCAAGAGCGGTCTCTGCTACTTTCACTTCGATAAAAGTCTGCGAAGCAGGGAAACCTGCACTAACGCAAGCTACACCGATGCCGGCAGGAAGATTCTGACGAGCAACATTAGCCAATGCAGGGTAAACGCACATAGCGGCTACGTTAGGTACACCGGGGAAGTTCTTCTCAAACTCGCTCACTTTCTTAGCCATACCTTCTACCTTAGCAACGGTATCTTCGCCATTAAGTGTGGTAAGGTCAATCTGATGCAAGCACTCCATCCAAACCTCGCGGTTGTTGTTCTCTGCAAAATGATTGTCAATAATCTCTTTTGTAGCTTTTGCTACCTCAGCATCCGACATTGTGAACGGATAGGCTGCGAATAATTCGTTGAAGTTCATGATTGTATTAGTTTAAAGATTTATAATTTATAATTATTTACTCAGGAAGACGGCCAACGATGGTCTCATTACCACGAACGGCCTCACCTACTTTAACAAAGATTTCTGTATCTAAAGGCAGGTACATATCTACGCGCGAACCTAACTTAATGAATCCAAGATGCTCGTTACGATGGGCATCCTTCCCCTCCTTGGCATACGTTACAATACGACGCGCCATAGCTCCGGCAATCTGGCGCACAGCGACTTGAACCTTTTGGGGCGTCTCAATAATCACCAGAGAACGCTCATTCTCTGTGGACGACTTAGGCAACCAAGCCTGCATGTGACGACCTTTCTGGTGCTCACTACGAATAATAGCTCCTTCTACAGGGTACCAGTTAGCATGCACGTTAAGCGGGGACATAAAAATACTTACCTGTAATCGCTTCTCGTGAAAAACCTCATCCTCCATAACCGGTTCAATCACCACAACCCGCCCATCAGCGGGAGCCAGTAAGAAATTAGGATCGGAAATCTCTATTTCGCGGATAGGATTGCGGAAGAAATAAGCCACAAACACGAGCAATAATGCCGTGAGTATCAGCGTAACAGCAAAGAGCCAATGCGGCTCATATAAGTACATGGGTACATTAATTACAAAGAGCAGAAGGACCAGTCCTAAAACGGAACGTTTACCTTCCTCATGAATGCGGCGGTGGCGAATCTTTTGTCGTTTCATAACCATTGATTATATGGGAATTGGGTCAACATTTTAGCAGCATCATCCAACCCTTGCTGAATCTTCTTGTCTAACATCATTTTAAACATCAGCGGTAGGTCGGCTTTGAAGGTCAGCCGAATACGTGTATCGGACGGAGTTACCTGCTTAAGCTGAATCCAAAAATTAGCCTGCATAGGAATACCTTCGGTACCGAACTTAATCGTATCATTCTCAATCGTATCTTCAATACGAATGGTAATCTTCTGTCCTAAACCGTCTACTTTCATTCGAATATTATCCGGATGAACCTCTAATTCCTGCACTTTGTCCTGAGGAATCATATCCTTCACGCGGTTAAGGTTATCCAAGTTAGATAGCACCCGATAGACATTCTCCGCTGAATTAGGAATAGAACAAACTTGACTTTCGTATTTTGTTTCTGCCATAATAATCTTTATTTGAAGTGGCAAAGGTACAACTTTTTTTTGAAATATGCAAATTTATTTTGCCTTTGCGTGCTTTTTTTCGTATTTTTCTATTTGCCGATTCGAAACATCAATCGCACGTTCCAACGTGTTGATGTTGCGCATGGCTACTGCCAGCAAGTATGTTTGGCGCAATGCTTTACGTTCATTTTCGGACAAGTAATAGCGAATATTTTGTTTCCCGATGCTGGTTACTAAGATTCGTTCGTTGACGTGGTTGTCAATCAAACTCAATAACTGTAATGCATCGTCTCCTTCAACGGTAAGTATCTCATGCCATCCCTCTGCATTAAAGGAGTGGTTGCTGCCTTCTTTCTCTACGTAGTCCTCTCCAAAACTGAATCGTACTGCCGATTGTTCGTGCTTTTGGGATCCGTAGTAATACGACTGCAGCCGCACCGTATAATTATCCATTACGTATGCTTGTATGAAATTGCGCTCTGCGTTGCGCGTCGTCTGCAATAGTTTATGCACGTAGTGCCCGTGGTCTTCCGCTTTTTCGTCCTTGCTATACACGAACGACTGCATCAACGTGTCCGTCTGAGGAATGAGCGCATGTAGAATAGAATCGGAATAAATCACGTTCTGTTTGGCATTGCAATAAGTGATGCTGTCTTGAATGGCTTTTTGCTGACGCATAATCTCTACCTTGGAGGGATGATGGGTGCAGGCAAGGAGGATAAAAGGAAGTAAAAAGAGGATATTTTTCTGCATAGATTGTTAAATTTGACTGCAAAAGTACAAAAAAAAATGCAAAAAAAGAAAAAAAACACCAAAAAAGTTGTGAGTGTGAAAAAAAAATTGTAATTTTGCGGCCAAATTATGCTTATTAGGTTCATTGCGAAAGTTATAAACCCAATAATAATTTAATTATCAACGTTTTAAACAAAGGTTTAAGAGTTATGAAAAAAACTATCATGTTTATGTCTATCATCGCTATGGCTTTGATGACATCTTGTAAAGCTCCCGTTTCCCCGGATCAGCTTAGTGTTAACCCCAATCCGCTTAAGGTGGTTGGTAATAAGGTAAATGCCGAGATTACCGGTACTTTCCCTGCAAAGAAATTTGCTAAGAAGGGCGTGTTGGTTGTTACTCCTGTCCTCAAATTTGATGGTCAAGAAGTACTTGGCGAGCCTATTACTTATGTAGGTCAAAAGGCTAAAGAGAATGGTATTGTTGTTAACTACGCTGAGGGTGGTACTTATTCTCAAAACTTCAGTGCCGACTATGTTCCTGCAATGGACAATTGCGAATTGTATCTGCGCTTCAATGCTACATTACGCAACAAAGTAATTGAAATTCCTGATTTGAAGGTTGCTGATGGTTTGATTGCTACCGCTAAATTAGCTGATGCTAAGAGCATTAAACCTCGCGTTGCTGCTGATAAATTCCAACGCATTATTCAAGAAATCCAAGAGGCTGACATTAAGTTCCTTATCCAACGTAGCGACCTGCGCAACTCGGAGACCAAATCTCAAGCCGTTAAGGATTTGCAAGCTGCTATCAAAGAGGCTAATGATAATGAGAAGAAGGCTATCAATAAACTGGAAGTTGCCGGTTATGCTAGTCCTGAAGGTGGTATGGATTTGAATACCAAATTGGCTAATGCTCGTCAAACGAACGCTCAAAAATTCTTGGCTAACCAACTGAAGAAGAATAAAGTGAAAGCTGAAATCGCTTCTGACGTTACGGCTGAAGACTGGGATGGTTTCCAGGCTGCTATGGAAGAGAGCAATATCCAAGACAAAGAACTGGTTCTGAATGTTCTTCGTATGTATAACGATCCAGAGGAGCGTGAGAGTCAAATTAAGAACTTGAGCGCTGTTTATAAGAACATCGCTGATGAGATTCTGCCTGCATTGCGTCGCAGCCGTTTGGTATTGACTACCGACCTGATTGGTAAATCTGACGAAGAGATCGTTGCTTTGTTCAACAATGATCCTGCTCAACTCAGCGTTGAGGAGATTTTATATGCTGCTACTCTGATTGAGGACAAGAAAGCCGTTTATACTAAGGCTACTGAACTCTATCCTGATGACTATCGTTGTTGGAACAACCTCGGCTTAGTTGAGTTTGAGGCTGGTAACGTTGCTGAGGCTCGTCGCGCTTACACCAAGGCTCTTGAGTTGAACGCTAACGATGCTGACGTTAACTACAACGCTGCTTTGGCTGCTTTGGCTGACAATGACTTGGAGAAAGCTGAATTGTACTTAGGCAAGGCTGCCGGCACAGAAGGTGACCTGGCTAACGCTCAAGGTACGTTCTATACCATGCAAGGTGACTACGACAAAGCTAAATCCGCTTATGGTCAGAGTGTAAGCAACAATGCTGCTTTGCAACAAATCTTAAACGAGGATTACGCAGGTGCCCGCAAGACTTTGGACGCTATCGCTAACCCCGATGCTAAGACTGCTTACCTGAAGGCTGTTGTTGGTGCTCGTACCAATGATGTTGAGGCTGTTTATGCTAACCTCAAAGAGGCCGTTAAGTGCAATAAACTGAAAGAGAAAGCTCAGAAGGATATCGAGTTCGCTAAGTTCGCTGAGGACGAAACCTTCTTGGCTATCGTTAAATAATGTCGGTTCTTTTTCCAAAAGTTCCGAAACCACGTGAGTGGGACTATCGCCCCATTTACTATGATCCGGAAAAGGAGGCGCGCAAGGACAAACTTGCGCGTCTTCATCATGGGTCATTTCGAGAGGAACATGAGAAGAACATGTCCACTCAGCGTCAACGCAATAAGTCTAAGTTAGGCTTTTGGATTGCATTATTGGCTCTGATTCTCTTGCTCTATTTCTTCCTAAGATAGTCCTCGTCAACGTTAACGTCAACGTCAAAAATGGACATCATTCATCTACTTCCGGATAGTGTAGCCAATCAAATCGCTGCAGGCGAAGTGATTCAGCGTCCTGCCAGTTGCCTAAAGGAACTGGTGGAAAACTCGTTGGATGCCGGTGCCACCAAGATTGATGTGTTGGTGCGTGATGCCGGTCGCACGCTCATTCAGGTGATTGATAACGGTAAGGGTATGAGCGACACGGATGCTCGAATGGCATTTGAACGACATGCCACCAGTAAGATTCGTGAAGCATCGGACTTGTTCCAATTGCGTACGATGGGGTTCCGCGGAGAAGCATTGCCCAGTATATGTGCAGTAGCGCAAGTGGAAGTGACGACTCGGCGCGAGGAGGATGAGATAGGAACACGACTCGAAATAGATGGAACGCAGGTGGTGAGTCAGGACCCGTGTTCTTGTCCGGTTGGCACCAACTTCAAGGTGAAGAACCTCTTTTATAATGTGCCGGTCCGCCGTAAGTTCCTGAAAACGGACCAGACTGAATTGCGCAATTTATTGACGGAATTTTACCGTATTGTGCTGGTTTATCCACAAGTGCAGTTTACCTTTGTCAGCAACGATGAAATCCTGATGGAATTGCCGGCAGGAACGGATAAACAACGTATTGAGCAGGTTTTTGGTAAAGGGCAACGACAATCTTATACCAGTCATCTGGTATCAATCGCCTCCGAAACGGAACTGGTGACTATTCGCGGTTTTGTGGGTAAACCGGAGATGGCGACTAAGAATGCCCAGCAGTTCTTCTTCGTCAATGGTCGCTTTATGCGTCATCCATATTTCCACAAGGCTGTATTGAATGCTTATTCAGGCATGTTGCAAGGCGAGGATACTCCGTCCTATTATATCTATTTGGAGGTCAATCCGGAGAATATAGATGTCAATATCCATCCGACTAAGACGGAAATCAAATTCCAAGATGAACAGCCTATCTTCCAAATCCTTATGGCTACTGTTCGTGAGGCATTAGGCAAGTTCAATATCGCTCCTTCGTTGGATTTTGACCGAAGTGGTTACGTGGAGATTCCTACTCAAGGTAAGGCCCCGTCTAGTTTGCCGATTACTCATTCCACCACGCCATATAATCCTTTCCAACAATCGCAGGAACGAGCCAATACGCTTAATTGGCAGTCGATGTACAATACGCCGGTGGCTGAACGCGAACCATTGCAAGAGCAACAACAGGTGCTCTTTGAGCAGACGTGGTCGATAAATCAGGTCTATCAGTATAGCGGTCGCTATTTGATGTTACCTACCGAAGGTGGTTTGATGATGGTGGACCAGCATCGCGCACACGTATGCGTGCTATTCAATTTATATATGCATCATATCAGCGAGGCTCGAATGGCTTCGCAACAACTGCTCTTCCCTGAGGTATTGGATGTGGCACCGGATGAAGTGGTGGTAGTCAATGATATATTGGACGAACTGCAGATGATCGGATTTGATATGGCTCAACTATCGCCATTGAGTTTTACTATATCGGGCGTACCGGCTTTGCTGGAAGATAAAGACCCGGTTGTGGCGATTAAGAATATTTTGTCAGCCGTACAGATGTCCGGGTCGGTGCGCGAACACGTGCATAAAGCCATCGCATTGAGTTTGGCTAATCAGACCGCCATCCCTTATGGGAAGGTGATGCAAAAAGAAGAAATAGAGGATTTGCTGAGACGTTTGTTGGCCTTACCTAATTATCGTTATACGGAGGATGGAAAGGTGGTTGTGTCCATTATAACGGACGATGAATTGGCAAAAAAATTCTAAATAATCTAAAAAAATATACTTTTTTTCTTAATAATTTGCATATATGCGAAAAAAGTTGTACCTTTGCGGTCGATTTTTAAAAAATCCGAATATTATTAACAAATAAAACTTTTATATTATGTCAGAAATTGAAGAAAAAGTAAAAGCCATTATTGTTGAGAAATTAGGTGTTGATGCGGCTCAAGTTACCATGGAGGCTAGTTTCTCCGCAGATTTGAATGCAGACTCGTTGGATACAGTGGAGTTGATTATGGAGTTTGAGAAAGAGTTTGGTATCACTATTCCCGACGAGGATACTCAGAAGATCTCTACAGTTGGTGATGCCGTAGCTTATATCGAAAAAGCTATTGCGTAAATAACAATGTTACATTCGTTTACGAGTCTGCGGTGGAGTACTGTGGACTCGTAGTTTTTATTAATTATTAAAAACCGCTTATTATATGGAATTACGTAGAGTTGTTGTAACGGGAATGGGAGTGCTAACTCCTATAGGGAATGATGTGGATTCGATGTGGGATGCAATGAAACAGGGGAAGAGTGGTGCTGCGGATATAACGGCTTTTGATACTAGTCTGTTTAAGACGCACTTTGCTTGCGAAGTGAAAGGTTTCAATGTGGATGAATTATTGGATCGCAAGGAAGCCCGTAAGATGGACCGCTTTGCCCAATTTGCTGTTTGGACCGCCAAGCAGGCTTTGATTGATTCCGGGTTGGATTTAGATAATGAAAACCGTGAACGTATTGGTTCGATTTGGGCCAGCGGAATGGGAGGATTAACCAGTTTGGAAGTGGATTGTATGGATTATGCTAAGGGTGATGGTACACCTCGTTTCAGTCCCTTCTATATCCCTAAGGCCATCATCAATATGGGTGCCGGACATATATCTCTTGTCTTGGGTCTCAAAGGTATTAACTACGGTGTGGCTTCGGCTTGTTCCTCTTCGGGACATGCTATCGCTTCTGCCTTTGATGCTATTCGTTTGGGTCGTGCCGACATCATCTTCTCCGGAGGCAGTGATGCCGACGTTACCTATTCCGGCATTGGTGGCTTCAATTCTATGCATGCGCTTTCTACGCGCAACGATAGTCCGGCTACGGCTTCTCGTCCGTTCAGTAAGTCCCGTGATGGCTTTGTGCTGGGTGAAGGTGCAGCCTGTCTGATGTTAGAAGAGTACGAGCACGCCGTTAAACGTGGTGCTAAGATATATGCCGAGTTGGTAGGTGCAGGAATGAATGCGGATGCGCATCACATGACCGCTCCCGACCCCGAAGGATTAGGTGCAGCACGCGTGATGATGGAGGCTATTGAGGATGCAGGAATAACGCCTGATAAAGTGGATTATATCAATACCCACGGCACATCTACTCCGTTAGGAGATATATGTGAAGTGAAGGCTATCCAAAACGTTTGGGGCGAAGATGCTTATCGTCTGAATATATCCTCTACTAAGTCCATGACCGGTCACATGATGGGGGCTACCGGTGCTGTGGAAGCCGCAGCAACAGTCCTCGCTTTGCGTGACGGTATCGTGCCTCCTACCATCAACCACGAAGAGGGGGATGAGGATGAGAACATCGATTATCGTCTGAACTTCACATTCAATAAGGCTCAAAAGCGCGACTTGCGTTATGCTCTCTCCAATACATTCGGTTTTGGCGGACAAAACGCTTGCTTGCTGTTTAAGAAATACTAAGATGGTAGTTGCTATTGTTGGAGCATCGGGTGCAGTCGGTCAGGAACTGCTTAAAGTGCTGTCGGAAAGGCATTTCCCCGTTACTGAATTGCGTTTGTTCGGTTCGGAACGGAGTGCAGGATCCGTGTATTCATTTGCGGGTCAGTCGATTACTGTGCAACAACTGCAACATGGCGACCAATTCAAAGGCGTAGATATAGCGTTTGTGTCGGCCGGAGGGTCGGTTAGTAAGGAATATGCTGAGGATATAACGCGTTATGGAGCCGTTATGATTGATAACTCCAGTATGTTCCGAATGGATGAAGATGTGCCCTTAGTGGTGCCGGAAATCAATCCTCAGGATGCGTTAGTTCGTCCCCGTGGCATCATTGCCAATCCGAATTGCTCCACCATCGTCATGGCCCTCCCGCTCTATGCCATCCATCGTATCAGTCCCATTCGTCGCATTCATGTGGCTACTTATCAGGCAGCCTCCGGTGCCGGAGCACAAGCCATGTTGGAGTTGCAGAATCAATACAAGCAACTCGTGAATGGCGAAGAACCTACGGTTAATAAGTTCGCTTACCAACTGGCATACAACGTCATCCCCCATATTGATGTCTTTATGGATAATGACTATACGCGCGAGGAGATGAAGATGCATAATGAGACCCGTAAGATTCTGCATACGGACTTATCTGTTTCGGCTACGTGTGTTCGTGTGCCGTCCCTGCGCTGCCATAGCGAATCGGTGTGGGTGGAGACCGAACAGCCGGTTTCTCCGGAGCAGGCTCGACAAGCCATCCAATCGATGACCGGGTGCCAAATCATGGATGATCCTCAAAATAAACAGTATCCGATGCCGCTTTTCCTCAGTGGCAAGGATGATGTGTATGTGGGACGAATTAGAACGGATATAGCCAATCCCAATGGCTTAACTTTCTGGTGCGTGAGCGACCAGATTCGCAAAGGTGCCGCACTCAATGCGGTTCAAATAGCCGAGTATGTTATCCGACATTGAAATAATGGCTCCGGTAGGGTGCTGGGAGAGTTTGGCTGCGGCGATTGAGGCCGGAGCAACCAGTGTCTATTTTGGTATTGAGCACCTCAATATGAGGGCACGCTCATCTGCTAATTTTACTACTAACGACCTATGCCGTATCGTGGAGACCTGCCGGCAGGCTAAGGTCAAGACCTATCTTACCCTCAATACCGTTATGTATCCTGAGGACCTGCCGCTGATGCGCGAGATAGTAGATACCGCCAAGCGGGTAGGGTTGACGGCTATTATAGCCAGCGATATCGCTGTCCTTCAGTATGCTCATCAGCAGGGCGTGGAGGTGCATCTCAGCACCCAACTCAACATAGCCAATACGGAAGCCCTGCGTTTCTATGCCCAATATGCCGATGTGGTGGTGCTGGCACGCGAACTCAATATGGAGCAGGTCAAAACGATCTATCAGGATATCCAACAACAGCATATATGCGGACCCAAGGGCGAACCTATTCGTATCGAGATGTTCTGCCATGGCGCTTTATGTATGGCGGTGAGTGGTAAGTGCTACCTGAGCCTTAATAACCTGGGTATGAGTGCCAATCGCGGAGCCTGTATGCAGGTGTGTCGCCGAGGCTATGTCGTTAGGGACAAGGAGAGTGATTTGGAGTTAGAGGTGGATAACCAATACATCATGTCCCCTAAGGACCTCAAGACGATAGGTTTCCTTAATAAGTTGCTGGATGCCGGTGTAAGAGTGCTGAAGATTGAAGGCCGTGCTCGTGGACCCGAATACGTCAAGACCGTTGTGGAGTGCTACCGCGAAGCGGTGGAGGCTTGGCAACGAGGGGACTATCAACAGCCGCAGATTACGGCGCAGATCGAAGAGTGGAACACCCGTCTGGCGCGAGTCTTTAATCGGGGATTCTGGGATGGTTATTATCAAGGACAGTTCTTGGGCGAGTGGACGCATGAATATGGGTCCAAGGCGACACGCAAAAAAGTATATGCAGGTAAATGCACTAATTTCTTCAGCCGTATATCCGTGGCGGAGTTCATGTTAGAGGCTATTCCTCAACTGTCCGAAGGAGATGAACTGTTAGTGACCGGCGAGACGACAGGTGCGTATGAACTCACGGCGCATGACCTACATGACGAACCGGGCAATCCTCGTCAAACAGTTTATCAGGGACATGCGTTCGCTATCCATACCGATCGTGTCATCCATCGCGGAGATAAACTGTATCTGTATAAATGAAAAAACTCCTTATCATAGCATGCTTGGGCTGCGTCATCCCTCTGATGGCAGAAGGACGGCTGGTGATTCGTTCATCAGTCAGCGGAGCGGATGTGTATGTAGATGGGGCTTGGCAACAACATACTACGCCGGCTACCTATACCCTTAGCGCGGGCGCACATACGATTATGATAAATAAGGAGGGCTATCGGCCATTGGTGGATACCATCGCCATCGAGGATGACCAAAAGTGTATGTGGGAAGTATGGATGGAACCGATGGACGAAGATATCGCTAAACGTGTCACCCCTTATCGCCGATTGGTGTGGAACTATACCGTGGAGAATAACCCGTTCCGTGTGATGTGGTTTGGTATCGGTTTTGGACTGGGTTCCGGCGCTGCTATGCAACTCTCCCTGGCTGATATACGGTATGGCATCGTTGAATTACGTCCCTGCGTGTGGGGAGTTAATTATCCGTTCTTCTCCGGCATCTCGCATGAGAACTACGATGTATGGCGTGTTATCTGTCCGGATCGGTCGGTTACTCAGGATAAATACGATATGGCTATTCCTACTCAGGGCAGGCAGTTCTACTATACGCCTATGCTGAGGGTGCATCTGCCGTATAACCGGCGCACCGCGGTGGTGCTTAGTGCCGGTCCGCAAATCAGTTGGACGCATGTGTATTGGCAACAGGATTATCGTGAGTTGCCGGCATCGCATTCATATATCTATACCACGGATGGTGTACCTAAATCCGGGTATCATTTTGACCGTCCTTGGTTCACTTGTGAGATTGCTGTGGTTCGCACCGGAACCACTTCTGACATGAGTGCTTTCTTCCGTTATCAGGACGGTTTCTTCATCGGCTGCGAATGGCGCATCAGCCAAAAACGGTGATTGTTTCTTAATTAATATCTATTAGGCTGCTTGCAGCCCCCGAAGAGATGCTCGCATCGATGAGGAGAGGAGGAGCACAACTCGCCTGTTGATTAAACGGAGTGGCAATCAACCTTTGCGAGGTTGTTGCTCCGACGAAGTTTGCGTTTACGTTTGCGTTTACGTTTGCGTTTACGTTAATTCACTCTCACTTTCCCCCTTCAAGTAGGGTAGTAGTCATAACATTGTCATAACATTCTCATAACATTCTC
>JAGHTR010000101.1 GCA_018065205.1 Candidatus Colicola caccequi | reverse complement strand
AAGGCGAGACTCTCGAATACTTGGAGGGAGTCTTGCCGTGCCCGTAGTGCCAAAGGCGCAATGTCCGGAACGAAACGCAATGCTATCAATGCACCTGATGTGAGTTGGAGCAAGGGCATAGCAACGGAATGAACAGCAAGAACTCTGCGAAGCGGAGTCTTGCCGTGATATGGAGTGCCGACATTGAAGCCGGTAGGGTGGAAGAAGCAGGTTGGTCGCCTGTCAGGGCCGACAGCGTGAAGTGTTAAGACTCTGTCGCGTGGTAAGTGGTACGAGGCAAAGGGGACACGTCGAGAACTCCGGCACGGAGTCTTGACGTGGGCACAGCCGAAGTAAGCGCGCAAGGTTTTATCGGGCGCGCGGCTACCTACCACGTGTCGGAGGCAAACGAACATTGTCAGCCCCAAATAAGACAGGTAGCCAAAGGCAGGAAAGGCACAGCAAGAACTGAGCAAAGCGAAGTCTTGCCGTGCCCTGTATGCCGTCCTGCGTGCGTGGTAGAGGCAAGACGTCGGCTAAGCCCGCTGCTCCAGTGTTGAAGGTTGACCCCTGACCAAATACCGGTTCAAAACTTGCGTGACCTTGCACGCCCCGAAAGAATGTGCTAACTTTGCAACGGAAAGGTGACCATATCAGGCGCGATCTGCTGCGAAAGTTCAACAAACAAATAGGTCCGAAAAAAGCACCCTTTTCGCGGACATAGTGCAAAAGTACGCTATTTATTTGAAATTCGGGATTTTTATACACAATTTCACTTAAAGATTTGTATATTTAAGAAAAAAATCGTACTTTTGCACCGTGAAATGGATTTTGTACATCATATTAGCCCTTGTAGCAATAGCAGTTCTTGCTGTCATTTGTGTGTTTCTTTGGACTTTCTTTCGCCTTGCGACAGGTAGAATGTCCAAGGAAGAAAAAGAGCGCATTCTTGCGCAGAGCAAGCGCGAAAAATTAAACAAGAAGAAAGGTTCTTCTCATCATTCTTCTTCTTTTCTTTCTTATCCCAGTCCTTTGAACAATTGGGGTCTTTGGCACTAATTTTGACCTCCTCCTTTTGACCAAGGAGGGACGGTGAAGGTAAGAAAAATAAAGATGGATCATTATGACCCATCTTCAATCTCTATGCAAGATACACATTCTTCAGGATGTCGTTCTTGCTGTGCGATAGCGAAATCTTCCATGGCTGCCTCGCGACTTGGATAGCGTTTCGCTTCATCCGGATACCAACTGAAGTACATTCGGTTGGCATCGGGACGGAAGTCGCACCAGTATTGTTTATCGCGAGTGTTTACATTCAAACGAACGATAATAAACTGTTTCATATTATTCAAGTTTTTGAAGTTCATCATTGAGTTTCTCAAGGAGTTCTTCCTTTTCTTCCATGTCTTGTAACAGGGCAGAAATGGAAGATGGTGCACCATTCTTGGGATGACCAGTTTCATCTAACCAAATGTAAACTTCCTCGTCAACATCGTAGCTGTCATAGGACTCTTTGACGGCTTCGATCACTTCTTCAAGTGTTTTGACGTCGTAGTCATACCAAACGTCTTGACCATAGTGTGTATCGGTGTTAAAAGCTATGTAATAGCCACCGTGATACCACTTGTCATTTTTACGTTTCTCAATGGTGCAGTTCCAACCTGCGTTGTCTGCTGCTTGAATGATTTTGTTTCTTGTAATCATAATTGTAAGTTTTTATTTGTGAATAAAAAATTCAATTGCACTATGCGTAAGCACGTAATGCGATGGAGTGCGATAGCATTGGTCTTCCCAAGGGTTGTAGAACTGAAGCCCAAGCGAGTGATACAATTCGGGAAGATACTTCTTGATGTGGGCTACAAGCCAACGATAAGACATTTTGCGACGGCCTTTCATAAGGCGATTCCATTGACTTTGATTGATGTCGCAACAAGAACATTCTAAATACATAATTTGAAAAATTTTGTAGTTAATAATGAAGCCCGGAGGGCTGCCCCTCCGAGCAGTTAATTTATTCACGGCTGAAGATGTAGCCATCTTCTTCCGTGTAGTCACCAGCCGTATCAAGGTTGCGCCAAACTGCTTGCCAGTCGATGTAACCTTGTAGGAACTCAGGTATCTCGTGTCCGTAGATTTCGTTATAGAGGTACTCTGCGAAATCGGCACCGCTGTCCCACTTGCCTTGGTAATGTTCTTCGAACTTTTCCATGGTGGTGTATTCATCACCTGCGTAGTTGAGGTATGCTTCAAAGGCATCTTTGCGGTCATCGTCAAGTTCCGCATACTCGCGGATCTTGTCGAATGTTTCGCGAGACATCCCCGATTCGCTGTACCAGCAGCGTGGGTAACATTGATAATCCTGATACATCAATTCCGGATCTTCTTCATTGCAGTGTAGCCGTTGGCAGAACTCAATGAAATCGTCGTAGTCGTCAAAACTGGAGAGGTCTATCCATGCTCCGTAAAGACTACCGCAGTTGTACTTATGGTACGTTCCGCAGTAAATTGCTGGGTTGTTGTCATCAAGCGTGGTTGTGTGTGCTTGAAACTCTGCTTTGCTCAATGGTTCTCTGTAGTTCATAGTTGTCTATTTTTTAGAGTGATTTATTTTTAATTATGCCCAGAGGGCGAACCCTCCGGGCAGTTAGTTTTAAGCTGTAGCGTTAGCGGTGAAACGAACTTGGTCTTTTGCGAATAAGAAGTTTACAGGGCAGAAAGTATAGCCGGCTTCCGTTGTGATGGGTGTGCCCCAAAAGAGGTATGCGTGTTGTCCTTTTCTTATTTGTGCGCCTTTGCTCTGCCAGCCAGCGAAAGTGTCGAGTTCGACGTCAACCAGGTTGTAGCACTCGCGAAGGAGTTGGTTGCACTTGTACTCCGTGCGTCCGGCTGCCTTAGCCATTTCGATCAATCCGTTGGTGATAACTTTGAGATGCTCACGATACTCGTGCATTTTGGTGTTCTTTACTTCAGTTTCCATGTTCTCTGCTTTTTTGTTGTTCTTAGCCATAGTTGTAAAATTTTGAATTGTTGATATATTAGTTTGATTTACCATGTTTGTGCGCAAACGTTAAAGTCAATGTACTCGTCATAAATATCTCCCCAATCAGCGTCTTCGGGTGATAGAATGAAATTTGCCACTTTCTTAATGCTTTTTTTGACATCTTCAAAACCGAATAAATTTAATTGCTTTTCCATAACTGTTCCTTGTTTTGTGGTTGATATTAAAGAATTTGCTTTCATTTTCAAATTTTGTTTTTTACACTGCTTTAAGAGGGTGTTCACATTACCGAATATAAAGACAAGGTTTTCGGCATTTTACTACCCGAAGGCTCAACGTAGGGATGGAGAAAATCCAATCAAAAATTAGCCCGCCGACATTTTTTATTAGAAACGTGCTTGACCTTGTAGTTTCGGGAGAATGCCCTAACTTTGCAGTGCTAAAATAACAATCATTATTTGGAAATGGGAGCCCCAAATTTCTATATCTAACCCGGAATAAGGCTAAACAGATAAGATAAGCAATAAATTGCCCATTCGGTTGAAGATGGTGTGAAAGCTCCAAAAGAAAGCGACATTTATGTCGCCCGAATGATTGGGGAGATAGACGAAGAACATAGACCGCTGTGAGCAGCGTGGTACATCAAACGTCCAATATAAGACAATACAACTATGGCTTTAAGAACCAAAGCAGAGCTAAACATGAAAAGAACAGCGAGGTGCACGATTGAGCAAGCTCAGAGCCCCTCACCAAGAGTGAAATGGCAAGGTAGCCAGCACGGTAAACAACACACCCAACTGCGAGTGCTATAACCTTGTAGCCGAACCCCAACGATGGTTGGTAGAGAGTACAATAAGAAAAAGCACGCTACCTTATGGAGCGCGCCATGGAAGTTGGCTATCAGCCAAGTAAACTGACGCAAAAGAAAAGCGGCTGCGCACACGCACAACCGCTTATACCCAAACTGCCCGAAGGGTTTGCCCAAGCATAATAATAAATCACACTAACGGCAACTATTAAGAGAACCATGTAAAGCAGAGTAAGCCACTATAGCCCCTCGATAACATCCCAAAAGCATTTCGGAAGGTACACATTAGGCACATTAACTGCGTCTTGGAACATAGGAGCGACCTCCCTTGGCGAATACCCTGCGATACCGCACCCAACTGCGGTAACGAGGAAGATAAGATTTGGATGATGTTTCGCACAATCAATGAACGTTGATACGGCACGGCGAAAAGATGTCTCGCCTTCCATCGTTGGAAGGGCATAACAATGACCGGTCAGACCTTCACCTACGCCCCATTCGGCACCAAAGGTACGAAAGGCAAAGTAGGCAGCACCGCCTCCGTGGTGTCCCTCAATGTTACTGCCGAACACGAATACCTCATTTTCCTTCAGCGAATGGATGTGGTCCGGCGCGATACGGGTGGAATGACTATACATGAATCACGAAATAAAGATAAATTGACTGCTCGAAGGGCATTTCAAGACTAAACAAAATTTATATCAAATATAGAATGTTCCCTATTCCGAAATCAAATAAAAACTAATTAGGAAGAACAACTAAGCCGTCTTTGGAATAGTATTCTTCCGCTGCATTTCCGTACCGAATAGTAAAACTAGCAAATTCTTCCTCATCAGTGAAATAAACGGAGAAGTTCTCGTCTTTATCGACCTTGTGCCACTGACCACAACCTTGTGGATCATCAACCCAAGAAACAACTAAATCTGCTCCGCCGGATTTTACGACATAGACCCACACATCAGCATCGTATGGATTAGTAGTTACACGGACATCACCCCAAACCTCAAACGTTTCAGTAACCATCCCTTTATCAAGAGTGTACACGCAATTTGCAACAGGATTAGGGCACGGACCAACGCCACACATTCTATCCCCTGCTATGGATAGTGAAGAAACAAATAAAAATAATATGACCAAATATCTATTCATAAACAAGATGATTTACAAATGAAACTACAAAAAATGTGCCACATAGGAAATACGCGAGCGTCGCCGTACGGCAAGCGAGCGCGATTTTTTCACATCCACCCTGCAAAACAGCGAGCGCGCCACCGGCGAGCGAGCGCGCGATATAAAAAAAGAGGAGGGTTATTCCTCCTCCTCTATATTTTGATAAATGCGGTACCAAACTTTCTTTGTACCGTCTTTATCGGCAGTACTCATATAATAGAGCAAATAATAATTGCCGCCAACGTGGTACGAAAAATAATCGCTTAACTTTATGAGCAATTTGGGGTCATTGCCACCACTGCCCTCCACCTGTAAGAGGTTTTGTCCGTCTTTGTTCTCAATGTGTAGCAGCACGGGGGTACTATAGCCATCTACAAAAGTGGCAATATAACCACACCCACCACAAACGCTTGGAAAATGGTACATACTCAAATAGTCTGCCAAATCTTTGTTGTCAAAAGTTTTCAAATCTTTAGTCATAATACAAAATTTTAAGGATTAAACAATATATTTGCTTTATCAGCGTGCGTAGTTGTATATGGTACAAAAGCCCTTGCAAGCTTTCATAAATTCAGAGTAGCCAAGAGGTCGCTCGTGTGCTATTGTGCTATTTATTCCGTACCAGTAGTAAACATCGTCGAGGTAGTCCTCCACACTATAAAAACCGGTGCGGTCGTTGTTATCTTTCGCGTTCTCCATAGCGGTACGAAGCCGTTCAACTGCGCCCTCAAGCACCTCATAAAATGGTGCAAGTGCGCTATCATACGCGGCACATTCTGCTGCGTCTGCAAGTGTCAAATTTATTTTGACGCCGTGTGCGGCTGCATAATCAATCACAATCGGGTGCAAATCAAATTCGTCCTCCTCTGTAATGAAGAAACCACCATCAGCCAAAGCCGAGATAACATTTGCGGTAATGCCTGTTTCGCGGAGAGCAACCTTTACATCACTAAAATTACTTACTTGCTTGCCACCACCATTAGAGGTGCTGGGAACTTGATCAAAAGAAATACTTAACTGTGCCATACAATTTGAATTAATTAGTTGAACTTTTGCGTATAAAGCAGTTTGCGTATGATATAACCTTTACGTTGCTTTAAGAGCATATTCGGAATTATTCGGTGCGTGCAAGGTTTTTGAC
>JAGHTR010000089.1 GCA_018065205.1 Candidatus Colicola caccequi | reverse complement strand
TTGGCACCTTTGATAACTTTTGAGACGTTCTGCCAAAATTGTCAATAAAAATATGCCAAAATTGTCAATAAAAACATGCAAAAATCATCAAAAAATTTGCATATTTCAACAAAAAAGAGACCCTCGCGGTCTCTTTGTTGCCTAACCAGGACTCTCGTTCGGAGTTGACTCCGCAGAAGGATTGCTCCATGCTATTACGCAATGAAATGCTCCGTAACTCCTCACTCTCCCCAAAATCTCTTACGAGGTTTCGGGGGCCCGAATAGAGGGTTCTCGTCCATAGAATAGGACAACAAAAAAGAGACCTTCGCGGTCTCTTTGTTGCCTAACCAGGACTCGAACCCAGACAGACAGAACCAGAATCTGTAGTGCTACCATTACACCATTAGGCAAGGCTCTTTTTCAAAAGCGGGTGCAAAATTACACATAAATTCGCACATATGCAAATTTTTTGTGCAGAAAATGTGATTTTTCTTATTATAAATCGGCTTTTCCTTCTAAATGTCGCAGTTTTTTTCGGAATCGCGTGTGGAAAAGTAATGCCGCTAAACTTAAACTGACAATAAAACTAAGCCACATACCTGCCGCCCCTAAGTTGCACGTGAACGTGAGGAAGAGTCCTAACGGCAGCGACACCACTATATAGGCAATAAAAGCATATACCATGGGGCGCTTAACATCCGTCAATCCTCGCAGCATAGCCGCTCCTACACTTTGCAGACCATCGGCGTATTGGAAGAACCCGGCAATCATAATCAGCGTGGAGGCAATCGGTATAACGGCTTCGTCCTTGGTGAAGATCCACGGGATGTAATTCCTCAGACTAATCATCAGTATGGCTCCAATCGTATTCATCACCAGCACCAAATGGATACTGGCATTGGCTGCCATGCGTACGGCATGCAAGTCTCCTTTACCTAATTGATGTGAGACACGGATGGTAGTGGCTGAACCGATGCCCAACGCCAGCATAAAAGTGAGGTCGGCAATCTGATTGGCTATATGATGCGCCGCTAAAGCCTCCTTGTTAATCCAACCAATGATGATGAATGAGAAAGTAAAGAGAATGGTCTCAATCACCGTTTGCCCACCAATAGGTGCACCAATCTTCCATAACCGACGTATGCCCGTATGATAGTCTTCTTGCCATGCCGCCCGATTGATGTACTTATGCCACTGCTTATGCGCACGAATAGCAATCCAGAACAGCACCGGCATGAGGGTGCGCGAGATGAGCGTTGCTATACCGGCTCCGGTGGCTCCCATAGCGGGACAACCTAACTTGCCGAAGATAAACACCCAGTTAAGAGCTATATTGAGCAGGTTCATCGCCATCGTGATGACCATGGCAATCATCGTATTACCAAGCCCTTCTAAGAACTGCTTTTGCATGCAGAAGAACAAGAAAGGTATGATGGATATCACGATTAATATATAATAAGGTCGTGCCGCCTCTACCACAACCGCCTCCTGACCAAAACAGCCTAACAACGGAATACAACTGCCTAAGATAACGAGCATGGCTCCACTTAATAGCAGAGTGAAAAGCAGTCCGCTACGATAGAGATAAGACACCTGATGAGCATGTTGCTCGGTATCCGTTCCTCCTACCGACTCGGCTCCTACTTCCACACCAATCAAAGGGGTGAGTCCCATTAAGGCACCCATACTGAACACCATGACCGAGAAGAAAATAGCATTGGAGAAACTGACCGCCGCCAAGTCCGTAGTAGCATAGTGACCTACCATAATCGTATCAAATAGTCCCACCAGCGATGCCCCTAATTGAGTGAGCATCACAGGAAAGGCAACCTTAAGATTACGCCTGTAGTAGGGCAGGTATTCCGTAAAACGAGTTTTCATAAATCGGCTGCAAAAGTACAAAAAAATTTGCATATATCAAAAACTTTTTGTAATTTTGCAGAGAAAATAATAATATCGGAGTGCCCGGAGGCACTGCGGAGAAAAATACGAATCATTATGAAACATATCATTCACATTCTATCTACTTCATTGCTTCTTTCAATTCTCATTTCTCCATTCTCCACTCTTGAAGCCTGCACTAATTTCTTAGTAGGCAAGCAAGCCTCGGCGGATGGCAGCGTCATGATAACGTACGCCATGGATAGTTATTCGCATTACGGGGTGCTGAATTTCTCTCCGGCAGCGGATCACCCACAAGGCAGTCGTCGCGCTATCATCGAAGGTGATACGCAAAAGCCTTTAGGCGATATACCTGAGGTATCGCATACGTATTCGGTAGTGGGGTATATGAATGAGCATCAGTTAGCCGTTTTTGAGACTACTTGGGGCGGCCGTGAGGCATGTTGGGATACAGTAGGAATAGACTATGTGAGTCTGATGCAGATTGCCTTGGAACGATGCAAGACGGCTCGGGAAGCAGTGGATTTGATGGTGTCGTTGGTGGCGGAATATGGTTATGCCAGCGAAGGCGAGAGTTTCTCGGTAGCCGATACGACGGAGATATGGTTGATTGATATGACCGGCAAGGGCGGTAAGGAGAAGGGTGCCGTATGGGTAGCCACACGTATCCCGGATGACTGCATCGCTGCCCATGCCAATCAGGCTCGCACGACGTATTTGCCGCTGCAAGGCAGCCGTTACGACAAGAAAAAAGGATACTGCGTGAGCAAAGACGGCACTGTGCTATGGTCCAAGGATGTAATATCCTTTGCCCGCAGTAACGGATTCTTTGCAGGAGCCGATAAGGACTTTAATTACGCAGCAGCCTATAACCCATACGATTTAGGAGGCTTGTATGTGTGCGAGGCCCGCGTTTGGTCTTTCTTCCGCCGTTTTGATGATGATATGGACCGTTACTTGGACTTTGCTACCGGCAAGACTTTCTTGGAGACGAAGGGACAAACCGCAGGTGAACCCATGCCACTCTATATACGCCCTAATCATAAAGTGGGGCTGCAGGAGTTGAAGGAATGTATGCGTGACCAATATGAAGGCACGCCCATCGATATCACCCAAGGTCAGGCTGCCGGTCCTTGGCATAGCAAACTGCGCTATGGCGGATTGACCTATACATTAGACAGCACCGTCTATTGGTATCCGCGTCCTATAGCAACCCAGCAAACGGCTTGCGCTTTTCTGGCACATATTCGTCCTCATAAAGAGGGTATCTTCTGGTTCGGCGTAGATGATGCAGCCACTTCTTTATTCGTGCCTATGTACTGCCGAATGACTCGCGTGCCGGAATGTTATGCCGAAGGCAATGGCGACCTGTATACCTACTCGCCTACATCGGCATGGTGGACCTTTAATATCGTGGCTAACTGGGTTTATACCAAATATGACCGCATGATAGTGGATTTGCAGCGCGAGCGGGCTATATGGGAAGATAAGTTCAATAGTCAGATTGATGTGATTGATGCAGCCATAGCCGGCATGCCGGATGCTCAATGTCGCGATTTGCTGACACGCTATTCCATCGCTCAGGCCGAGGAGAGTCATGCTGCATGGAAACAATTAGGCATTTATCTGTTCACTAAATACTTGGATGGTGTGGAGCGCAAGGAAGAGAATGGCACTTTCAAGCGCAACCAATGGGGTTGGCCCGAAGGTCCCAATCGCCATAGTTATCCGGAACCTTATTTACGTCAAATATCTAACGAAGTAATTCATGAATAAAACAATCTTTGGCATTTTTGACCAAATCCGTCAAGTGCCCCGTCCGTCTAAACACGAAGAACAAATCAGTCAGTGGCTCGTTGACTTTGCTGCGCAACATGGTATAGAGTGCGTGGCTGATGAGGCGATGAATGTCATTATGCGCGTTCCTGCCACTCCCGGTTATGAAGATAAACCCGGAGTTATCCTGCAAGCACACATGGATATGGTATGCGAGAAAAACGGCGATGTGCAGCATGATTTTATGCGTGACCCCATCCAAACCTATATAGATGGCGATTGGCTCAAAGCCAAAGGAACTACGTTAGGTGGCGATGACGGTATCGGCATGAGTATGGCGTTGGCGGCATTGACCGATACCGAACTCCAACACCCTGCCTTAGAAGCACTCTTTACGGTAGATGAAGAGACTGGATTGACCGGTGCCGAAAATCTGAAGGACGGCTACCTACGGGGCCGTCGGCTGATTAACTTAGATAGCGAAGATGATGGTGAGATCTTCATTGGTTGCGCCGGAGGAATAGACACATTGGCTAAGATGCATTATACGCCGGTAGAAGGGGCTATGCCGGGAGGCTTTGCTTTCCGGATAGCGGTGAAGGGACTGTTGGGCGGTCACTCGGGTGATGACATCAATAAAGGTCGTGCCAATGCTAACAAGGTGATTGTTAATTACTTATATCAATTAGCCAATTATCAATTAGCCATTATACAAGGCGGCAACTTGCGCAATGCCATTGCTCGCGAGGCAGAGGCTGTTTTTGCGGTGCCGGAGGCAGATAAACACGAGGCGATTGCGTTGTTCAATCAATATAAAGCGCAAGTGGAGCAGGAATATGGAGAGGTGGAGAAGGACATGCTGCTCACTCTTGATTCGTGTCCTATGCCCGCTGCGTTCATTGCTCAGGATAAGGCACATCGTCTGATTAACGCCTTGGTAGATTGTCCGCATGGTATGATTGCTATGAGCAAGGATATGCCGGGATTGGTGGAGACCAGCACTAACTTGGCATCGATTAAGATGAAAGAGGGGTACATTGAGGTTAATACATCGCAACGCTCGTCGGTAGAGACGGAGAAACATGCTATCAAAGATAGAGTACATACCGCCTTAGCTGCGGCCTGTGATGAAGTGACTCACGGCGATGGCTATCCGGGATGGGAGCCTAATGTGCACTCCCCATTGATGGAGGTGACGCGTCAAGCGTATAGGGACTTATTCGGACAGGACCCGCAGGTATTGGCTATTCATGCCGGTTTGGAATGCGGTCTGTTCCTGCTTAAATATCCATACTTGGATATGGTGAGTATAGGTCCGCAAATGTATGGCGTTCACTCACCGCAAGAACGACTCAGCATCAGTTCAACCGACCGATGCTACGAGTGGCTCAAACGTTGTTTGGAAATGTTGTAATTACTGAACGCCGTTGGTTAATTCATGGTAAGCGTGCAATGATAAGTTGTCGCTTACCAATTTTAATGCTGATGTCTTAGCAAATCCCATGGCGGCGATATATGCCAGTTCCATATCAAAGACGCAGTCTTTATAGTCCGATTGGAGCACAAAGTCCGAGTTGGTATAGCAAACCGCTTTGCGATTAGCGATAGGGAAGAGCCCGTCATCGATACTGTCCAAGAGGAGTTGTGGCTCGTTGAACTTGCAATTAGGGTGGTTGGTGCGCACTTCGGTAACCTCCACCAACGTACCAATATCAAAATTAGCGGAGCCGGCATAACCGATATTCAGCACGTGTGTGTCCTTATCAATATCTCGTAAAGCACGGACTATATTAACGCCTCCTACGCCGGTCACTAATACGGGCCAGTCGGTAGTAGGTAAGTACTTCTTAATTAAATCTCTTTCGCCTTCTTCGGCAATTAAAATCAGGTGTTCCATACTATTATATCTCTAATTGGCTGCAAAAGTACAAAAAAATTTGCACATATCAAAAAAAAAGTATACCTTTGCGCAAAATAATATTGAGTATGATATACAAGATTGTTTTTTCATGTGAGGAAGGCGACGATTTACGTCTTACTTTTGAGGCTGATCCGGAGGCGACCTTCTTGGATTTGCACAAGGCTATTTTAGCGTCAGTTAAGTACAACGATGATCAGATGACGTCGTTCTTTATGTGCAATGACCGTTGGGAGAAAGAGCAGGAAGTGACGTTGGTGGAGATGGATCGTAACTTTGAATACGATAATATGGTAATGGAGCATACTGCGCTGTCGGAACTGATGACGGAGCAGGGGCAGCGCCTTATCTATATCTTTGACCCCATGTTTGAGCGTTATTTCTTTGGTTCGCTCCGCGAGATACTGCCCGGCAATATGGAAGGTGTGCGTTTGGCTGAGAAGAAAGGTGTAGCGCCTAAGCAGTTGCAGACCGCCGATCCGATGGCGGGAATCGTGGGCAAGGATGGAAAGGCTGATTGGGAGACGGATGAGGACTTCTATGGCGATAATGCCTACGACGCTGAAGAACTGGATATGGAGGGCTTCCAAGACCTCAGTTTTGATGATGGTTCGATGTTCTAATCCCCTGTGCGCTTGAACACGCTATTGGTCATAGTAGGCCCGACGGGGGTGGGGAAGACGGAACTGAGTTTAAGGGCTGCGGAACATTACGGTTGTGCTATACTGAATGCTGATAGTCGGCAGATTTACCGCGACCTACCTATAGGTACGGCGGCTCCGACCATGGAGCAGATGCAGCGTGTGCAACATTACTTTGTGGGCACACATGAGTTGCAGCAAAACTACAATGCCGGTCAGTTTGAACGGGACTGCATGGAAGTGATCAGTCGTCAGTCGTCAGATGTCAGTATTTTATCCGGTGGATCGATGATGTATATAGATGCGGTATGCAAAGGGTTAGACGATATACCGGATGTGCCGCAAGAGATACGGGATGAAGTGCAGGCTATGTATGGCAAAGGCGGATTGGAGGCGTTGCAGCAGGCGGTGCAGCAGTTAGATCCGGATTATTGGAATGAAGTGGATCAACATAACCCGCAGCGATTGATGCACTGTATAGAGGTATGTCGGGTAAGTGGAAAAACGTATTCATCGTTTCGTAAACAGAAAGCAGTGGAACGACCTTTTCGGATAGTCAAGATAGGATTGGAACGGCAGCGGGATGAACTCTATCGCCGTATTGATGCACGCGTAGATGAGATGATGCAAGAGGGGTTGTTGAAAGAGGCAGAAAACGCGTACTTGCGCTTTAAGGATAACCTGCCTAACTCACTTAATACGGTGGGGTATAAAGAACTGATTGCTTATTTTAGGGGACAGACGGACTTGGATGAAGCGATACGATTGATTAAACAGAACTCACGTCACTATGCTAAACGACAGATGACGTGGTTTAGACAAGATAAAGATATTCATTGGCTGGATGCTACAATTAGTTATGAGGAACAGATACGTTATATGGATGCTTGCCTTAATGGCGAGTCTAAGTGCATGTAAGGACTTGACGTGCGATTTTGGTTACTCGCCGCAAGAACCGCGTGCTGGAGAGAAAGTTACATTTATCAACCGTTGCACGGGTGCCGATAAGTACGATTGGAGTTTTGGTGATAACATCAGTTCCGATGCGGCTGCCCCGTCCCATATCTATCGTAAGCCGGGCACTTATACGGTGCATTTGACGGTTTATCGCGGTAAGACACAGCATCGCTCGCGCTCGGCGCTGATTACTATCTTAGATACCATTCCGGCTATTGCCATGGATACGGACTCGGTCTATGCTTTTACTCCGGTCACTTTTACCGCGAAGGTTTATAATCCTTGGAAGAAAGCGGTGACGTATCAATGGTTGTTAGACGAAAAGACGGTGTTGTTGAGCAATCGTCTAGACTCGTCCATAGTGCAGTGCTATTTCCAACAACCAAAGGCCCAACAGTCCATCTGTTTGCACCTTACGATGGGTAATTGGGATTCCACGTTGGTCTATACATATCCTGTTTATTCTCAGTCGGCTCCGGTGGTGCTGTATAAGAGTGGGGATGCCGCTTACATGCAGCGTTTCTATACTATTCAAAAGCAACGTGTTTATCAGGAATCGGAGTCCGCGACCGATGCAGCCGATTTGGCGTTGTTGGCAGCCGAGCAAGATACGACGGCTCAGTATGGCGATACGACGTTAACCATCAGTAAAGTGGCGCAATTAACCGGTCTATCGGTGCAAGGATTCCAAGTAGATCGTGTGGCAGGTAAGTTATATGTCCGCGCATCGGATGGACTATATGTGGCTAATGTGAATGGCTCA
This sequence comes from Candidatus Colicola caccequi, assembly GCA_018065205.1. Classification (GTDB taxonomy): domain Bacteria; phylum Bacteroidota; class Bacteroidia; order Bacteroidales; family Paludibacteraceae; genus Colicola; species Colicola caccequi. The sequence goes on along the minus strand of JAGHTR010000089.1, from coordinate 2,306 downwards.
TATCCCAAGTGTATTGATTCGCATACTATCTCCGCCATCAAAGTAGATGCTTACAGTAATCGCATCTATTGGGCCATTCCTACTTGGGGTTTATACACGATGCGTTTGGTGCAAATGCGTGACAATTCGTTTGAGAAAGAGGTTTATCTGATTAATGATGCAGAAGACATATCTGCCATTGCGGTTAATCCTACAAAACACTAATATTATGACACAACCTGATTATATTTTTGAGACCAGTTGGGAGGTTTGTAATAAAGTAGGAGGCATTTATGCGGTACTCTCTACTCGCGCGGCTATTATGCAAGAGAAATGGCCGGATCATGTCTGCTTTTTAGGCCCTGATTTTGGCGAGCACTCGGACATCTATTTTAAGGAAGATAAGTCCTTGATGCCGTCGTTATTGGAGCAATTGGCTCCCTTTAAGGCACGTATCGGTCGTTGGCAAGTACCCGGTGAACCGATTGCTATTCTGGTGCGTTGGGAACATCTGTTGGAGCAGAAAGACGAGCTTTACGGTTGGGCTTGGGATAACTTTGGTGTTAAGAGTCATGCGGCGTATGGCGATTATGACGAGAGTTGTTTATTTGGTTATGCTGCCGGTCAGGTAGCCGAGATAGTGATGACATGGCTTAACCAATCATCTACGAGTAAGAAAAAGATTCGTTATGTGGCTCATGCTAATGAATGGCAGACCGCCTTTATGTTGCTCTATCTGCGTCATTTTTGTCCGGATGTCCGTACATTATTCACCACGCATGCTACATCCATAGGTCGTTCGATTGCGGGGAATGGTAAACCGCTATATGACTATTTCTCCGGCTACCATGGCGATCAGATGGCAGAGGAATTGAATATGGTTAGTAAACACTCCGTGGAAAAGCAGGCTGCTCACTGGGCTGATTGCTTTACAACGGTAAGTGATTTAACGGCTCGTGAGTGTGCTCAGTTGTTAGATAAACCGGTGGATATAGTGACGCCTAATGGCTTTGAACATCGTTTTGTTCCGGAAGAATCTAAATTTATGAAGGCTCGTCAAACTGCCCGTACTAAACTGATTCAAACAGCTCAATATATCTTACACGAATCAATTGAGAAGGAGGCTTGCCTATTATGTATCTCCGGTCGCCAGGAATGGAAGAACAAAGGCATAGATGTGTTCTTGGAATCCATCCGTCGTTTAGGAGCAGAACGCTATAATGCTGCCGATCAGCGGCATGTGGTGGCTTTTGTAATGGTGCCATATTTAGAGCAACCGTTCATCCGTATTGGTCGCACGTCCATCATCTTTGTGCCGTATTACTTAGACGGCAAGGATTCGTTGATGAAGATGACGTATTACGATTTGTTGATAGGCATGGACTTATCTGTATTCCCCAGTTACTACGAACCGTGGGGTTATACGCCGTTGGAGTCGGTCGCTTTTCATGTGCCTACTATCACGACGTCGCTTAGTGGCTTTGGCGTATGGGCATTGCAGCAAGCATTGGTGAAGAAGGCTAAGACGGTGGCTCCTGTGACGGTGATTGAACGTACAGATAGCAATTATGGACAAGTAGTGGAGCAGGTAACAAAGACCATTCAGGCTTTTATGGCGTTGCCGGCATCGAAGGTAGAGAAACTGCGTTCGGACGCTGCTAAATTAGGTCAGTTAGCGGACTGGAAGCATTTCTTCCCGTATTATGAAAAAGCGTATGATATTGCGTTGAATAAACGGTAATGATTATGAAGATGAAACCTTCACAAATATTGCTAATCTGCGGTCTTGCCGTTTTGTTGGTAGGCTGTATTATGTCAATATGCGGCATAGAGCCATACGCCGACTATGTATTGGTGGTGGGAGCACTCCTTATTATATTTCGCGGCGGCCTGCGTGCACGGGAGAGAAATGAAGAGAAACAAGAAACGAGAGACGAGAAACAAGAAACAAGAGGAGAAAAATAATAAAAAAGAGTAGTCAACCGACTACTCTTTTTATTTTGCCTTTTCGAATCAATTACATATCATCGTGGGCATGCATTTGTTGAACGTAAATAGCGTGTTGCATCTTAATACGTTTCAACTCGCTTGGTTTGTCGAACTGTTGACGACGACGTAACTCTTTGATGACGCCTGTTTTGTCGAATTTGCGTTTGAATTTCTTAATCGCGCGCTCGATGTTCTCACCTTCTTTAACTGGTACTACGATCATTGCATACACCTCCTTTCGTTGTAAAAATTGTACCCAGGGCCGGGGTCGAACCGGCACGGATTGCTCCACTGGTGTTTGAGACCAGCGCGTCTACCGATTCCGCCACCTGGGCGTC
>JAGHTR010000070.1 GCA_018065205.1 Candidatus Colicola caccequi | reverse complement strand
TTGGTGGAGAGCAGGGGGATGGAGGAGAGGGTAACGAAGACATTGGCTCCAATTGAAAATTGTATATTGAAAATTGAACATTGACGGTGATGGGGACATCGCCGAGAGTAAACAATATTTATTAACTTAAACTTTAACTACTATGTCAAAAGTGAAACCAATGGCTCTTGTAGAGAGCATGAGCGGAAAGATCTGTGAACACAGTAATGTGTATTTCCGCACGAACAAGCGCACCGGCGCTGTGACTTCCGGTAAATTATGCAACCCCTATTCGGGTGAGCCGAGTGAAGACCAAATGGAGGTTCGTACTCTGTTTGCGAGTGCAGTAGCCGCTGCTCAAGCAATCAAGAATGCGAAGTCCACGGATGAGGACCAAGCTAACTACACGAAGTTAGTGGCGTACCAGAAGCAGTACGCAAGTGCTCGTCACTTTGCAGGCAGTCTGTTTAACTTCATCATGAAGAAGGAGTTTGCAGTGCTGAAAGGTGAGTGATGCAGTAAGGGCGAGCGACCGCATGGTGGTTAGTGTTGGTAGTACCAACATACGCTGGTCCTGGGCGAACACAGAGTTTCGGTAGAACCGAAATTGTGTTACCGTGCGGAGGCGTACTTATGGTACATACCAACTTGCTAAAGCCCTGATGGGCTTGCGGTCGTTCTGCATCACGAGGAGGGGAGAAAGTGAAGAATGAAGAAGGAGTAAGGAGAAGAAAAACGTCATTTTGGACGATTTTTTTCAAAAAATGTAACCCCTTTTTGAGAAAAAGTCGTAATCATAATAAGTAGAGGGGGAAGATAAGAGACGAGACACAAGAAACAAGAAAGGAGAACGGCGTTCTCCGAGAGTAAACCATATTATTAACCAATTTAAATCTTATTTTTTTTATGAAAAAAGAAAACCTAAACCTTGAGGCAGATGATTTACAGATCACGCCTAATTTGAAGATGGAGTGTTTACCTCAGATGTTGCAAGAGTGCCTGAGTGTAGCCAAGACTCCATCCACACGGGACATGTTGCTGATGAGTTTATTAACAGCCACGTCCTCAGTAATGAATACTGTGTCCTTCCGCTACGCGCACTACGGCAAACGGTACTATCCCAATCTGCTCACCTTTATCATGGCAGGTGCAGCCAGTGGCAAAGGCATAGCAGACTTAGCCACCAAACTAGTAGAACCTATTCACCAAGGCCAGCCGTTAATGATACCTGGCGACAGCACCTATCCCTCGTTTTATGAGCAATTGTACGAGCAAAACGGCAAAGGGCTGCTGTTTGAGACAGAAGGTAGTGTAATCACTGACATTTGGAAATCGTCCTGCACCAACTACAACACGGCCTTGCGTAAATGTGCCGAACATGAGACCTTGTCTAAAGGTCGCATTAATAGTGGAGTGACATATATCCAAGAACCCAAGGTGAGTGTGCTACTGACAGGTACGTGCAGTCAGTTTGAGAAATTGGTGCCGAGTGTGGAAAATGGTTTTTTCTCCCGTCTGAATATGCTGATGGTCCGCGAGAGTCAACCATTTGACGGCAGTGTGTTTATGCCCAGCAACGCAGGACAGGAGACAGAACATATCTATGGCTATTGGGCAGCCCAATTGAAAAAATGGTATGATAACGCAACCGAGAATAGGGGGATTGAGTTCTGCTTGACCGCCGAGCAGGCCCAACGAATAGGAGCCGTGATGGAGAGCGAGTATGGAACCTATCTGCAACAGTTGGGCGACGGCTTTCATGCCACTATTGTGCGCAATGCCATCACGCATGTGCGTGTAGCATGTATATTAAGTGTGTTGAGGAGCCTCACCCACAACCCCTCTTCTGAAGGCGAGGGGAGTCAAAAGAGATGGGTTTGTAGGGATGAGGATTTTGAGACAGCGATGGTGATTTCGACCAAACTGTTGCTGAATGCTGCCGATGCGTATAACCAGATAGGAGGAAAGGACCAATTGGCAGTGCCGGAAGTAAAGGGCAGTTACCAAAAATCTACGTTTTTAGCCAGCCTTCCAACTGAATTCAGTACAGGTGAGTGCGTTATATTGGCTCAGCAGATGGGCGCAAGCAGGCGTAGTGCAGAGCGTTGGCTCCAACAATGGGTGGAAATAGGCGTTTTGCAAAAAAATGAGTTTGGTCAATATGCCAAGATACGTGCCTAATCCGCCAGCGGCGGATTGGCGGATTGTGCTAATGTGGTGATTATCAAGTATATATGCATTCCGCCATTCCGCCATGGCACTTTTAAGTAATGGTTACTGATGGTATCGGTGGCTAAATGAATAACAAGATAAACAAAAAAAAATAATTATGGCAAAAGTAGAATATATAACCCCGATAGAAAGGGTACATGGTAAAGTGAAACACGATTCACAAGTAAGTTTTAGAGGCGGACACACCTATTATCTGCTTCATCCACGAACAGAGCAAGACTTTTCAGAGCATGAGAAAGCGTATCGCAGGAGTTTTGGTGAACTGACCAAGGTTGCCTCGCAAATCAATAAAGACGATGGGAGAAAAGATGAGTACCAAGATTGGAAAGAAAAAGGGTACACCAGCAGGTATCGCTATATATTAGCGCAATTAGTAGGAGATAGGGATGCGGTGCGGTGATGTTATGTTGATGTTATGTTGCAGACAGCCTAATAGAAGCTCGAAGAGAAAGAGGAGTGATGCAGGGTGAGCGAGAGCCCGCATCATACCCGCTCGGAGACCAGCCGACCCATCGGCTCCTTCCGTCCAAGCCCCCAGCTTGGAAACCACGGTCTCTACGGGGTACAATGCTTAGCTTTCCTCGCAAACGCCTAAGGGCGTTCTGCATCACGAGGAGGGAGGAGAAAGAGGGGGGGATGGAGACCCTCGAGAGAGTGTCGAGTGAGTGTCGACCGACCCTCGACTACAAAAATTAATGCCAAAAATGCAATTTCTACCCGAAGTTGCCATTTTTATTTCGGACGCCGTCTTCCGCTGCGCGGAATTCACCCGAATGGCTATTCGCGGAATGATGAAAGTGTTTTTATAAAAGTGGCCTCGGCAAGCCTACTTGATATTATTCCGCCAGCCCAATTATGAACAAGTTCCTATTGGTCTGTTGTACTAATATCTATGATTTTTAGTAAAAAAATCAGTCACTTTAGTCATAAAAACACTTTTTTT
>JAGHTR010000201.1 GCA_018065205.1 Candidatus Colicola caccequi | reverse complement strand
GTTAATCGTTACAATACTGTTTTTTGCTCCGGGGATAGAACCTTTTACCATGAGAAGGTTATACTCGGGAATTACTTTCAGAACTTGGAGGTTCTGAACGGTTACGCGGTCTTGTCCCATGTGACCTGCCATGCGGGTACCGGGGAAGATACGGCTAGGATATGCGCAGGCACCTACCGAACCGGGGGCACGCAGACGGTCACCCTGACCGTGGGTAGATTGTCCGACACCACCAAAACCGTGGCGTTTAACAACACCCTGATAACCTTTACCTTTCGAGATTCCGATCACGTCAACGAACGTGTTCTCCTCGAACATGGATACCGTGAGGGTATCTCCCAGTTTAACTTCTTGTTCGAAGTCAAACTCAGCGAGGTAGCGCATCGGTTGTACACCGGCAGCTTTGAAATGACCTGCTTCAGCTTTGTTGGTATGTTTCTCGCTCTTAGCCATGAAACCTACCTGTGCAGCTTTGTAGCCGTCTTTCTCCACCGTTTTCAGTTGGGTAACAACGCAAGGACCACACTCGATAACGGTGCATGGGATATTCTTGCCATCAGCACCGAAAACGGAAGTCATTCCGATTTTTTTACCTAATAATCCTGACATTTTTTTGTGGATTTAATTAATTATTAGTGATTTAGTACTCTCGCCGACGGGGTTTCCTGTCGTAGTCTTTCCGTCGGAAGTACCCTTTTGTTTTATACTAGACTTTAATCTCGACCTCAACGCCGCTTGCAAGTTCCAGTTTCATCAGAGCCTCAACGGTTTTTTGGTTGGAGCTATAGATGTCAATCAGACGTTTGTAGTTAGCCAACTCGAACTGTTCACGTGATTTCTTGTTCACGAAGGTTGAACGGTTAACGGTAAAAATACGTTTGTGTGTTGGCAATGGAATAGGACCACTTACTACAGCACCCGTTGCTTTAACGGTCTTCACGATCTTCTCGGCAGATTTATCCACCAGGTTGTGATCGAACGATTTGAGTTTAATACGAATTTTTTGACTCATTGTTTTGTTTATTTGTTTGTTATTACTTGCGTCATACGTGGTTCTCAAAGAGTCATTTGCTTGAGCCCTACGCGTACGTACGCGTTATTATATATAAGGTGTTACCTTTTTTTATACCAGTTCAGCTCGTCCGCCGCATTCCGTCAGAACGGCTTTGGCGATGGTGCTGCTTACGGCCTCGTAGTGAGAGAACTCCATACTGCTGGTAGCGCGGCCACTGGTGATGGTACGCAAAGCGGTTACGTATCCGAACATCTCGCTCAATGGTACTTTAGCTTTGATGATACGAGCACCCGTGCGAGCGGTGTCCATACCTTCTACCTGACCACGACGTTTGTTCAAATCGCCGATGACGTCACCCATGTTCTCTTCAGGTGTTACCACCTCAATCTTCATGATAGGCTCCATCAATACGGGTTTAGCTTTGGTGCAAGCATTCTTGAATGCTATTTGTGCGCAGATCTCAAAGGACAGTTGGTCGGAATCTACCGGGTGGTAGGAACCGTCGATAACGGTTACCTTCAGTTTATCCAGGGGGAAGCCGGCTAATACGCCTGACTTCATAGCCGTTTCAAAACCTTTTTGGATAGCCGGGATGTACTCCTTAGGTATATCACCACCTTTGACGATATCCACGAACTGCAGCGTACCATCAAAGTCCTCATCAGCCGGTTCAACGCGAACGATCATGTCAGCGAACTTACCACGACCACCGGTTTGTTTCTTGTAGGTCTCGCGCAATTCAACAGCTTGGCTGATAGCCTCGCGGTAAGCCACTTGCGGACGACCTTGGTTACATTCCACTTTGAACTCACGACGCAGACGGTCGATGATGATTTCCAAGTGCAACTCACCCATACCGGAGATGACGGTTTGACCTGTTTGTTCGTCGGTCTTAACGGTGAAGGTAGGATCTTCTTCGGCTAGTTTACTTAGTCCGATACCTAATTTATCCACATCAGCCTGCGATTTAGGTTCAACGCTGATACCGATAACGGGAGCGGGGAACTCAATCGATTCGAGGGTTATCTGTGCACCTTCCGAGCACAAGGTGTCACCCGTGCGGATGTCCTTGAAGCCTACTCCGGCACCTATATCACCTGCGCAGATTACATCCACGGGGTTCTGGTGGTTGGAGTGCATTTGGAAGATACGCGATATACGCTCGCGCTTGCCTGAACGCGTATTATAAACATAGGTGCCGGCCTCCAGTTTACCGGAGTAAACTCTGAAGTAGCACAAACGTCCTACATACGGGTCAGTAGCGATCTTAAAGGCTAATGCGCAAAGTGGTTCATCCTCGTTAGGGTGACGAACAATCACTTTATCTGCATCCTTAGGATCTTTACCATGTATTTCCTCTGTATCCAGCGGGCTTGGCAAGTAAGCGCAAACGGCGTCCAACATTGTTTGTACACCTTTGTTCTTAAAGCTTGAGCCGCAGATAACAGGGAAGATAGCCATCTTGATTGTACCTTTGCGAATAGCAGCGCGGATATCTTCTTCGGTAATGGAGTCGAGGTCACCGCCGAGGTATTTCTCCATCAGGGTATCATCAAACTCAGCCACCGTCTCGAGCATCTTATCGCGCCATTCTTCTGCCTCTGCTTGTAAGTCAGCAGGAATTTCTTCCTCTTTGTATTCGGCACCCATTGTTTCGTCGTGCCAAATGATGGCCTTCATCTTAACCAGGTCCACTACGCCTTTGAAACTTTCTTCTGCGCCCACAGGAATTTGAATGGGGCACGGAGTAGCTCCGAGCACTTCGTGGATTTGGCGAACTACGTCGTAGAAGTTAGCACCGCTGCGGTCCATCTTGTTGACGTAGCAGATACGAGGAACATTATACTTATCAGCCTGACGCCAAACGGTCTCTGATTGAGGTTGTACGCCGCCTACCGAGCATAGTGCCATAACGGCACCGTCTAAGATACGGAGTGAGCGCTCCACCTCAACGGTAAAGTCCACGTGACCCGGAGTGTCAATAAGGTTGATTTTGTATTTCTGTCCCAGGTAAGGCCAGTAGGTGGTAGTAGCAGCAGAGGTGATAGTGATACCACGCTCTTGCTCCTGCTCCATCCAGTCCATCGTAGCAGCGCCATCGTGCACTTCGCCGATCTTATGAGTCAGACCGGTGTAGAACAGGATGCGCTCTGAGGTTGTAGTCTTACCGGCATCGATGTGAGCCATGATGCCGATATTTCTATTATATGTCAAGTCGTGCTTTGCCATTTCCTAAATATAGACTAATACCTTAAATACCTTTAGAAGCGGAAATGTGCGAATGCACGGTTGGCCTCAGCCATACGATGCATATCTTCCTTACGCTTGAAGGCGCCACCTTGGCTGTTGAGGGCATCCATGATTTCGGCTGCCAGTTTCTCGGCCATTGAGTGACCACCGCGTTTACGAGCGAAGGCGATCATATTCTTCATTGCGATTGACTCCTTGCGGTCAGCGCGAATCTCGGTAGGTACTTGGAAAGTAGCACCGCCGATACGTTTGGACTTAACCTCTACCAAAGGAGTGATGTTATCCAGAGCCTCTTTCCAGATATCCAGGGGAGCTTTTTCGCTATCCTTCATCTTCTGGCCAACGAGGTCCAGAGCGGTATAGAAGACGCCATAGGAGGTATTCTTCTTACCATCGAGCATGAGGTGGTTCACAAATTTAGCAACCATTACCTCTCCATAAACGGGATCCGGCAGGATGACACGTTTTTTCGGTTTTGCTTTTCTCATTGTTGTTTACTTGTTTTTTTGGTTGTAATCGCTTCAGGCTTGCGCCTTACTCAACCGATCAACCCAGTTAATCTGTTCCCAATATGGGACTTTTAGTTAGTTGTTTGTTTGCAGAAATTTGCTCATTGGAGCATCGACTTACTTTTTAGCTTTTGGACGCTTAGCACCGTATTTACTACGACGTTGTAAGCGGTTAGCTACACCGGCGGTATCCAATGTACCACGTACGATGTGGTAACGTACACCTGGCAGGTCTTTTACACGGCCACCACGTACCATAACGATACTGTGCTCTTGTAAGTTGTGACCTTCACCCGGAATGTAAGCGTTCACTTCCTTTTGGTTCGTCAAGCGAACACGTGCCACCTTACGCATTGCGGAATTAGGCTTTTTAGGAGTTGTTGTGTAAACGCGTACACATACGCCACGACGTTGTGGGCAGTTGTCCAGTGCAGGGCTTTTGCTCTTGTCGATCAGTTCTGCTCTTCCTTTTCTAACTAATTGTTGAATTGTAGGCATTGTAACTTGATTGTTTGTTAATAATTAATGTTTGTTATTTTTGAAGTCCCTTAGACTTTCTTTTCCTTTTATTTATGCGCTCTTTCGCGTGTCCGTCACTCCCGTATATATACGTACGTGCGTATGCACACACCGGAAAAAGCGTGCAAAGGTACTACTTTTTTTTGACATGACAAAATTTTTTTATAAAAAAATGCACTTTTTTCGTGTTTTTCTGCATTTTTTCAAAAAAAACCTATTTTAAGGTTAAAAATTGGAAGCCAATAGAGTACAATAGTTTTGGTTACACAGCCTATTGAAGCCATAGCGATTTTTTCGCCACATAATTTTCGCCACAAAGGTACTGCTTTTTTTGATATATGCAAATTTCAGGCACAAAAAATTCTATAAAATCGAAGAATTAGACAAAAATGCCATTATTTTGCATTTTTTCTTGTAAAAAATTTGCGTATATGAATTATTTTAACTATTTTTGCACCGTTTTAATTCAAAAGTAAAATAGTGCATATATAATAAAATGAAAGAACTCACTATTCTAAATAAAAGAATTGGACTTCAACCACGACACCAAGCGAAGTTGAAAGGCATAACGATTGATGACAAGTTGTCGTACAAGTTTTATGACGGCACTTATCAAACAGTTCCGTTATTGTTTGTTGAACCTACTGGAACGAATGGCACTCCACGCAAGTATGCCATTTCTGCGGCACGTCTTACGGATATATTTGGATTGCCGGTGATTTATATCTTGGAAAATGTTCCTGCTTATGAACGGCAACGCTTGATAGATCATGGTGTGTATTTTGTTGTGTCAAGCAAGTTTGCCTATTTGCCAATGCTTGTTGCTAACGAGCGCATAAGAAAGTCTGCTGTTCCAAAACAGTTGTCCCCTGTCGCGCAATACATATTATTTTATCACTTGCAAATTGAGAGTTTGGAAGGTATGGCAGCATTGGAGATGGCAAATAAATTGCCGTACTCATACGAAAGCGTAGCCTTGGGGCTGACCTGTTTGACAGACTTAAAGTTGTGCGAGAAAATGAGTGATTCAACGAATCGGAACATCATCCATTTTGTTGCCAAGGGGTACGAACTTTGGCAAATGGCACAAGAGGTTCTAAGTAGTCCTGTCAAGCGGCGCATCTATTGTGATGAGTTGCAAATAGACGATAATCTTGCGATTTGTAATATCAATGCCTTGGCTTATTATACATGGCTTAATCCTGACACGGAACAAATGGTTATGACGAGCCAACAGCAGTTGAAGGAATGGGTGCAAAAAGGGAAACTGGTAAATGCCAATCCCTATGATGGTGCTGTAATGATAGAAGCGTGGAAGTATCCCGCATTGGCAACGCAAGAGAACGAAAAACAATATGTGGACAAATTGTCTTTGTATCTTTCTTTGCAAGACAATAAAGATCCGAGAGTTGAAGGAGAACTAGAACGTTTAATTAATGAAATGATATGGAAGGACTAAACAAATTCAAAGAAGCATTTTCTGCCTATGCAGATAACTATGTGATTATTGGCGGAACGGCCTGCGAGATTGTGATGAGCGGTACCGACATGCAAGCGCGTGCCACGCATGACATAGATATGATTGTGATTGTTGAAGCAATGAGCCGAGAATTTGGAGAATGTTTTTGGAACTTTATCCGCGAGGGCGGCTATCAACCACGGAAACGCAAACCCAATGAGAATGAATCTGCCAGATATGAACTTTATCGTTTTGTCGAAGGGAAAGCGGATTATCCGGCAATGATAGAGTTACTGTCACGGCATGAAGATATTTTTGCAGGGATAGGCGGAGAAATAGAGCCACTACCCATTGATGAAGAAGTGTCAAGTCTTAGTGCAATCATAATGAACGATGATTATTACCATTACACGCTTAAGCATCGTATCAATACCGATGGTATCAGTCATGCAGACCCTGCGGCATTGATTGCATTGAAAACCCGCGCCTATCTCAATTTGTTGGCAGACAAAGCAGCAGGCAAAACACTCAAAGAAAAAGACATCAAGAAACATCGTTCGGATGTGCTAAAATTGGTGGCAACTTTGCCGGCTGACGAAAACATCATGGCACCGCAAGCCATTGTGTCCTGTATTCATGATTTTGTTGATGTATTACGCCAAGATTGGGCATCTCTTGGTTCCCAGTTGGCTCAAGCACTGGATAACAGCGAAACATTCGTAAGCGCTTTATTGGAACAATTAGACAACTTGTTTATTGAAGAAGCATAATGAAAATTCAATACGCATCTGATTTACATTTGGAATTTGGCGAGAACTGGAATTATTTGAAAGCCAATCCTCTTGAAGTTGCAGGTGATATCCTTATTCTCGCAGGTGATATTAACTATCTGGGTGAGAACTACTCCGAGCATCCGTTTTGGGATTGGGCTTCAGAAAACTATAAGCAGGTTTTAGTGTGTCCGGGGAATCACGAATTTTACAAATTCTATGATATTGCTACCTTAACCAACGGCTACGAACTTGCAATTCGCCCCAATGTGCGTGTTTGCTATAATAGCGTGGTGCATTTAGTTGGTGTGGACATCATTCTCTCTCCGTTATGGGCACATATAGATGTAAAAAATGCGTATTACACCGAGCAGGTTGTTTCTGACTTCCGTCGCATTGTATATGATGGCAACATACTGACTTTTTCTGAATTTAATGAGGAACATAGGAAATGCCTACAATTTATTCAGAATGCCGTTGCTTCAAGTGCTGCCTGCCATAAGATTGTAGTAACACACCATGTTCCTTCGTTTATACTGCAAAACCCTCAATACAAGGATAGCATCATCAATGGGGCATTTATCATTGAGTTGCAAGATTATATTCAGAAGTCCGACATTGAATATTGGATTTATGGTCATTCCCACTATAACTGTGATGCCCGAATAGGGAACACACTCTGTCTTTCCAATCAACTGGGATATGTATTCCAAGATGAGCATTTGACCTTTAATCGTTCTAAAATCATCAATGTTTAGACCGAAATATACCCATAAAACTTTCACAAATAAAGCAGTCAATTTTGATTGCTTTTTTTGTATGTATTTTTG
>JAGHTR010000217.1 GCA_018065205.1 Candidatus Colicola caccequi | reverse complement strand
CATACCACATAGCAGTATCTGCTGCTTGGTAATAATCCACATTCATCATCAATGGCTTAGCATCTTCACACGCAAAGATAGTATCAATCTTAGCACGCATTGTTGTATCAACACGTAATCTAATCGGTTGGTTGCAAACCACCTTAGCTAAGATAACACCGGTTCTCGAGAAGTTAGCAACGACATCACCCATTACTTCCTTCTTCTTTTGTGCACTAAGGGTTGTAGTTGCCTCTTGAATCAGTTCGCCTTCGCAATCTTCATACAAGGAAACAGTCACCTTAGCAGCATCGCTAACATTCTTCATGTACGATGTGAACTTCAGTTGTTCAATATTTTCAATATCAGTATTGAAACGATACCACATCGTGCCAGCCTCTTGATCATAGGTCGTATTCAAAGCGAAGTCTAATGCGTGACGGCAATCAGAACCATCATTCGGGTTAACCATCTCAACTTTGAACTTGAAGTCCTTACCAACTAAACGAATGAAAGCGGTATCCTTCTCCGGAATCATACTACGTTCAATTACCTTGAAAGCAACTTCATTAGCAGCTAATGCTTTTTGCTCCATTTGCGGAGTCTTGGTTATCTCGCAGGTATAAGAAAGTGCAGCATAGATAGTTTGAGCCGCAGCACCATTCGTGAAGGTAATCTTCGGAACAAGAACTTCGTCTTTATAATTCTCCACGACAGCCATATACCAAACGGTATCCTCGGATTGAGTATATTCGGTATTAGGCAACACTTTAACTTTGGTGGAATCGCAGATATTCAAGTCAAATGGCTCCGGCTCTTGCAGTTGTGCCTCAAAGTGAATGGCAGCATCTGTTTTAATACGGAAATAAACGGTATCGTTGTAACTATCAAATGTTGAGTTAACCAACAATTTGGATTTATCAGCATTAGCAGCCAATTTTACACTTTGTGATTGAGGAGTTTCGCAGGGGCATGAAGGAGCGAAATCAGCAGCGATAGTAGCCGTTACATTCTCACGGTTAATTAAGATTGCCTTTACGTCCTTACCATTAATCTCCGTCAAATCTGCATAATACCAAACCGTGGTATTAGCCTCTTGGTCATTACCACTAACCCAGTTGAATGGAATAGCGGACAAACAGGTTTTACCTTCTTCCTCCTTAATCATCTTAACCATGAAGGAGAATTCTTGGTCAGCGGTCAGTTTGATATATACGGTATCTGCCTCGATATTCTTGAATAA
>JAGHTR010000171.1 GCA_018065205.1 Candidatus Colicola caccequi | reverse complement strand
AGGAGATGGGTTGGTATTTGCCGGAGCAACCGAGGTTCCTACCCAACAATCGTATATTGATGTCTATCTTGTGGTTGACTACATCAAGAATCACCTTCATGGAACAATAAGCAAAGAGCATTTTCAAACTGACGGACGAATCTATTTCAGGTAATTGCAAACAGTCAACGTCAACGTTCTCGTTAAAAAATGGCAATTTCTACCCGAAGTTGCCATTTTTATTTGCATATACCAAAATAAAATTGTACCTTTGCTATTGCAAAGGAATTTGATAAGAAAAGAATAAGATATGATGGCAAGGGCGTGACTCGGTTCATCCTATGATACAACCGAACATAACAGTCACAAACAACCGAACATAACAGTCACAAACAACCGAACAAAACAGTCACAAACAACCGAACAAAATCGTCTCAAACAACCGAATTTTGCAAAAAGATTTGCGTATATCAAAAAAAAGCAGTACCTTTGCACAAAATTTCAAAGATATGAAATATAAACAACGAATAGCAGATAGTCTATTAGAGCGAAAACTATCAACAAAAGGTGCAGTCCAAATAGAAGGCCCCAAATGGTGTGGTAAAACAACCACTGCTAAGCAAATTGCCAAAAGCGTGCTCAATCTTGGGGATGACACAATCCTTAAACAAAGTCAAAGAATGATGCAGATTGATTCAAAGACATTGCTTGAAGGTAGTACCCCTCGTTTGATAGACGAGTGGCAAACCATTCCTGCTTTATGGGATAGTGTACGAAGTGAAGTGGATAGCCGTGGTGAATTCGGACAGTTTATTTTAACTGGTTCGTCTGTACTACCCGATGCTAATGAGACCATCCATAGCGGAACCGGGCGTTACGCGCATATAAGCATGCGCCCTATGAGTTTATACGAATCTTTAGAGAGTTCAGGTGCAATTAGTCTAACAGATTTATTTGAAGGCAAACAAATAGAGCCAGTTGCCAACAAATTGGATATTGAAAACATTGCATATCTCTTATGCCGTGGCGGATGGCCACAAGCTACTCTTTTGAAAGGCAATTTAGCCCTGGATTTGGCCTTTGATTATGTTGATTCACTTGTAACAAAAGATGTTCAGCGAGTGGATGGTATTAAGCGCAGTGCCGACCGTGTACGCAGATTATTGCGTTCATACGCACGGAATATCTCCCATCAAGTTCCATATAAAACATTCAAAGCGGATATATTAGCAAATGACACGGAAACATTGGATGAAGATACGGTAGCAGATTATATCCGGGTATTGAAGCAATTATATGTGATTGAAGATTTGGAGGCGTGGAATCCGAATCTACGCAGCAAGGCGGCAATTCGTACAACGGACACTAGACATTTTGTAGATCCAAGTATCGGAACAGCAGCGCTTGGGCTCGGTTCACGAGATTTGATAAACGATCTTGAAACATTTGGCTTATTATTTGAGAATATGGCAGTCCGTGACCTACGGGTATATGCAGACGCACTACTGGGGAAAATATATCATTATCGGGATAGTGATGGGTTGGAATGTGATGCTGTGCTACATCGTCGCAATGGGACATACGGACTAATAGAAATCAAACTGGGAGGACTTGATGATATTGATAAAGCCGCAGATACATTACAAACTCTTGGGGGGAAAATTGATACTGAAAAAATGAAAGAACCATCGTTCCTTATGGTTCTGACGGCTGTTGGCCCTTATGCATACCGCAGACCTGATGGTATTTATGTAGTTCCCATTGGTTGTCTTAGACCATAATTTCCGATGCTTAATCAGCACAAAAACTGTTCAAAAACTTTCACAAATAAGTAAAAAATGGCACTT
>JAGHTR010000103.1 GCA_018065205.1 Candidatus Colicola caccequi | reverse complement strand
TATGCTCATTTACGAATTCGGCTGCAAAGGTACAAAAAAGTTTCCATATTACGAAACATTTTTATAATTTTATGTCATTTTTTTTGTTTTTTTGCATTTTTTGCACAAAAAAAGCCCAAAATCATCTAAAAGCGCACAGGTAATTTGCATATTTCAAAAATTGTTTGTAACTTTGCATCGCAAAATTGATAGTGCTTCCGAGCACTCCAATAAAAAGTTCGTCACCTACTGACGTTAAACAGGGGGACATAATAATTAAGGCGTTTACTAACGCTTGTTTCTGATGCTTGAAACCTAGGAAATTTCAAAGTAATGTTTGGGAGCAAGACAAAGTAGATGCTTGCGAGTGTGCAAATTCCGTTCAACGACAATAGTTGAACGAGATAGATGCATACGGCGCGAGTAACTGCGTTGTAATCTGACATTACGGGTTTTCCTAGGACCTCAAGCACGGATAACAAACTGTTACCCGCGCTTTTTTTGTGGCATAGTATGGAAAAAACAACTTATCTTTCTGGACTAAGTATCATTCGAGCATTAGCTGCAATAAGTGTACTATTAGGACATTTTTATCAGTTTGGCTTTTGGCCAAGTGACAATATAAAGGTGTGGCTTCCTGAGATTTATTTGCCTGTCACCACGTTTTTTGTCATTTCAGGATTTCTAATCACATGGGGATTACTTGCAGAAAAAGACCAAACCGGAGATGTACAAATTGGTCAAGCATATAAACGCAGAGCTATCCGCCTTTTACCTTTGTATTATATTGGAATCGTTATGGGATTTGTGACGATGTGGTGTTTCGGGAAGCAGATAGAGGGTAATGTACCTTTATTACTATTGCTTCTACCAAACATATCTCACGTATGCGGTTCTACCCCATTCCCGATGTGGCATTATTGGACATTAGGAACCGAATTTATGTTTTATCTATGGTTCCCATGGATCATAAAATATGGGCGAAAATATTTGCTGCAAATTGTAGCAGGAATCTGTATTTTTTGGCTAACACTCAAATTTGGCACTTATGCCTTATGTGGCAAAACATGGTTGTATCGCTTTGTGGGAGTTACCCAATTTGACACCATCATGCTTGGGGCTATAGGTGCTATTTTCTTTTATAACCAACGAAAATGGCTATTAATGTTTTGCAGTAAAAAGTGGTTCGCTATTCTTAGTTGGCTATTATTCCTAACAAGTAATCTATGGGGCGAAATATTGCCTTCTCCTATTCGTGCGGAGGTTATCGCCATTATCTCATTAATGGTTATTCTATCTGGATTTTGCGGGCATCCTATTTTAGAAACTAAAACAACTCAATATCTCAGCAAAATATCGTATGCAATATACATCTTCCACCCCATCGTAATATTTGCGACGGCAGAGATTTGTACCAAATATGCTATTTCAACACACTATGCATGGTTAGAATATACAAAAGTACTTATAGTCATTCTTTGCACGATTGCTATTTCCGGAGGATGTAGTTGGTTGGACGGCCAATTGGGACAATATATCAAGAAAAAGAAGATTTGATTTACCCTGTGCTATATAGACTATTAATAGAGGATTAATAGACGATTAATAGACTATTAGGCAACCATACCCAAGCCATCCTACAATCCAAAGGTTTGTTTTATGTCCTCTACTCTATCAAGTTTCTCCCATGTGAAGAGTTCAACATCGCGGGTGATGCGTTCACCGTTCTCGTTAGTGAATGTTTTTTTCACAACTACGTTTTTGCGTCCAAAGTGCCCATAGGAGGCTGTCTCTTCGTACATAGGTTGGCGCAGTTTGAGGGTTTGTTCGATGGCATAGGGACGCAAGTCGAATAGTGCGTTTATCTTGTCGGCAATCACATCATCGGACACGACACCTGTGCCGTATGTATTGACGCAGAGGCTGACGGGTTGAGCCACGCCGATGGCATAACTGATTTGCACGAGCATCTCTTTAGCCACGCCGGCGGCCACCATGTTCTTGGCAATGTAGCGTGCCATATAAGCAGCCGAGCGGTCCACTTTACTGGGGTCTTTGCCCGAGAAAGCACCTCCGCCATGAGCGCCGCGTCCTCCGTATGTATCCACGATTATCTTGCGTCCGGTAAGACCTGTATCGCCGTGCGGTCCACCGATGACGAATTGACCGGTAGGATTGACAAGCAG
>JAGHTR010000130.1 GCA_018065205.1 Candidatus Colicola caccequi | reverse complement strand
ATTGAAGTGTCGCTCAGCAAGAATATCTTCAAGAACGCCATGGCTGTTGGAATCCCTAATACCGGAATGACCGGACTGCCAATCGCTATTGCATTAGGAGCCACTATTGGTCGTGCAGAGTTGCAATTAGAAGTTTTGCGCGACACCACCCCTAATGCTGTAGAATATGCCAAGGAATACATGAAGCGTGTTCCTATTCGTATCAGCATAGCTGTTGATGCACCGGATGTATTGTATATTCATGCCATTGTTCAGTCCGGAGACCGCTCTGCAGAATCCACTACGATTGGTTCCCACACCGGTGAAGCCTCCACCACTGCATCCTCGTATACGATTACTTCTTTTAAGGAAGTTTATGACTTTGCGATGGCGGTTCCTTTGGAGCAAGTTACTTTCTTGCGTGAAGGAGCAGAAATGAATGTCCAAGCAGCCCAATATGGATTTGAACATAAATGCGGTCATTGTTTAGGACAGATTCTTTCGCATCAAGGCAATAGTGTATTTGAGAAGATTTTGGCTTACACCAGTGCAGCCTGCGATGCACGTATGTCCGGTGCGATGGTGCCGGTCATGTCTAATTCGGGCAGTGGAAACCAGGGCATCAGTTGTTCGGTGCCGGTCTATATCTATGCGCAGCATAATCACGTCTCCGAAGAACAGTTGCTGCGAGCACTCACGCTAAGTAATTTGGCTGTTATCTATATCAAACAATCATTAGGACGACTATCCGCCTTATGCGGTTGCGTAGTGGCAGCCACCGGGTCTGCTGCAGGTATAACTTACCTAAAAGGTGGAGATTATACAGAGATAACTTACGCCATCAAGAATATGATTGCCAATATATCCGGCATGATTTGTGATGGAGCCAAACCCGGTTGCGCTCTTAAGGTCACTAGCGGTGTTGCTACTGCTGTTATTTCAGCCGCTCTTGCGATGGAACATAGTTTTCCGGATGCTACCGAAGGTATCGTTGATGATGATATTGACCGAACTATCCACAACCTCACCCATATCGGTCACGACGGCATGACACAGACGGATGACCTTATTCTGTCTATTATGACCCACAAGGTGCGTTGAGGTGCCTCTGGGCACACCGATATAGTGCTTAGATGCCTCCGGGCACACCGAAATCAAAATAACAACTATGACATTATATCCGAATTGTAAGATTAACCTTGGTTTGCGGATTGTACGCAAGCGAGAAGATAGTTATCATGACCTTGAAACTATCTTCTACCCCATCTATGACCTACACGACGAATTAGAGATTGAACCGGCATCCACATTTACGTTTTCCGCAACAGGATTAGCATTAGATTGTGCCTCGAAAGACAACCTGATTATTCGTTGTTATCAAAGAATGGCAGAGCGTTATCCTCAAATAGGGAAAGTTGCTATTCGGTTCAAGAAAAATATTCCCTTTGGGGCAGGATTAGGAGGAGGGAGTAGTGACGCAGCCCATACAGCCATCGCACTTAATGAACTCTTTGAATTGGGATTAACCAAAGTTCAATTAGCAGAGGAAGTCAGACCATTAGGAGCCGACTGTCCTTTCTTTATCTACAACACGCCTTGCTTTGCCGAAGGAATAGGAGATCGGCTCACACCTATTGATTTGTCGTTAAAGGGATTACGATTAGTGATGATTAAGCCATCCGTACATGTATCTACACGGGAGGCCTATTCCGGCATTCAGCCTAATCCAACTCCTCTCTCCCTTTCGACCTCTCGCCCACTCACTCTTTCCGACATTAAGCATTTCACCAATGACTTTGAGGGCACTGTTTTTGGTCAACATCCTATCTTGGCACAAATAAAAAAGCACCTATTGGACATAGGTGCTATCTATGCGGCAATGAGTGGCAGCGGCTCAACTATTTACGCACTCTTTGAGAATGATACGGAACGTAGTGCCGACACCCAACTCAGACGACTTAACGAAGAGTTTGCCTCGATGGTAATCTTCAATGATACGCTTCGCTAAACTTAGTCCTAATCCCCACCCTCGTTTCTTACTGGTATAACCGGGTTGGAAGATAGTTCCGAACAAACGATGGTCGATACCCTTGCCGGTGTCAGTTATATCTATGTAGATTTCTTCGTTATGAGAAGAAGAACGAGTTACCTGAATGGTTATTTGACCTTTGCCTTCCATAGCATCTAATGCATTCTTCAGCAGGTTCTCCATTACCCAACTAAACAACGGAGCGCTTAAGTTGACATTTACGTCTTTATCTGCGTTTACGTCAATACCGACCTTATTAGATATTCGCGTACGCATATAGGCCACCGTTGTATTGATAATTGGCAGAAGGGCTGTCGTTTTCAGTTCCGGTTCGCTACCCACTTTGGAGAATCGTTCTGCGATGACTCCTAAACGATCAATATCCATACGCATTTCCGGGATGAGCGTATCGTCAGGATATCGTGCTTGCAACAGTTCTTGCCAAGCGTTCAGCGACGAGATAGGGGTTCCTAATTGGTGAGCCGTCTCCTTACTCAATCCTGCCCAAACACGGTCTTGCTCGCTGCGCTGGGCTGTGAAAAGGGTAACCACAGCAATCAGCACAAAGAGGAACACAATGCCACACACAATATAGGGGAAAAAACGCAGACGAGTAAGTAATGTGGACTCATCGTAATAGATATATTGGATAATCTCGTCCGAGATACGCAATTCAATCGGTCCATTCAATTCGCGAGGGTCGGCTACAGGTTTTTGCACATTGCGTGAATCTAAGATATGTCCCTCGGCATCAACCATATAGACGGGAATGGTTGTATTGGCTTCTATGATGGACAGATAGAACGATAAGTCTTCGCGTTCGTCAGCCTGAATCAATCGGTTAGTCGCCTCTGCCCATAACTCAACACGCTGTTGCTCCTCTTGGCGTAGTTGCTTAGCTAAATGACTGGTATAAAGTAACGATGCCACTACAATAAGTAGTGCCACAATGACGATTAATGAACCTATATGATATGGTGATAATTGGCGTTTCATATTCTTTTTACGTTTCGTTCACCCTTCGCTCTACTCCCGTTCTACTCCCGTTAAGGACCCTTGCTTCACCCTTGCTTCTACTACCGATATACTACCGATAAGCACCCGACAAACACCCGACGAAGACAGGCAGAAGAAAGGCAGAGGATAGGCAGAGGATAGGCAGGTTATTTACGGACTGATTTGAGGTATCTGTCGGCTTCAATGGCAGCTTTGCATCCTGAACCGGCAGCCACAATGGCTTGACGATAATGAGGATCGGCACAATCACCGGCAGCAAATACACCCGGTATAGCGGCCAACTCTCCTCCGGAAACAGCAGGCAATTGGAAACATTGAGGAGAAGCACCATCGGTTATTATATAACCTTCCTCATCTAAGGCAAGGAAGTTCTTAAACAAGTCAGTATTGGGTTTATGACCAATGGCTAGGAAGAAGCCATTAATTGCAATATGACGCACCTCCTGCTCGGGCAATCCCTGACGATAAATCAGGTCCGCACCTTCCACTCTATTCTCACCGGTCAATCGCAACGTGTTGCACTCAAAGAGCACCTCAATCTTGGGATTATTCAGTACGCGGTCTTGCATAATCTGCGAAGCACGCAGGAAAGGTTTACGCACAATAAGGTAGACTTTTTCGCACAGTCCGGCTAGGTATTCTGCTTCGCCACAAGCAGTATCTCCACCTCCCACGACTGCTACAGTTTTCTTGCGATAGAAGAATCCGTCACACGTAGCGCAAGCGGATACTCCCTTCCCACGATATTCTTCTTCGGACGGAATACCTAAGAACTTGGCGCTGGCGCCGGTGGCAATAATGACTGTGTCGGCCGTATAGACATCGGTATCCTCAACCACGACTTGCTTAGGCGACGAAGTTAGGTCCACCTTGGTCACTATACCCGTCACAAACTGCGTTCCAAAACGCTCCGCCTGACGTCGCAAGTCATCCATCATCTGGAAAGGTTGTACGCCATCAGGATAGCCGGGGAAGTTCTCCACCTCGGTAGTAATCATCAACTGACCGCCTAATTGGGGTCCTTCCACTAAGATAGGTTGCAGATTAGCACGAGAGGCATAGATGGCCGCAGTATAGCCGGCAGGACCGGAACCGATAATAAGACATTTAGTATTCATCGTAAATCATTGATATAAACACCCGGTTTAGATATCTTAAACGCAGGTGCAGTAGAGATATAATGTGGGTTTTTAAGTCGTAAAGTAGTGGTTCGTTTGGATTCTTTTATCTCCACGAACGAAGGCATATCTTTTTTTATTTTCAGTATGACGTGCGCCGTTTCCATTGGTACTCCTTTAGGCACCATTGTGACAATAATCGTGCCATCCTTAGCCGTTGTCTCACGCACCGTGCAGACCTCTTGCATATACTTAACAAAAAGCAGCGGATTGGATTCCATCAGCGTTTCCTTGCGCGGTTGAGACAGCATTAGTTCGTCGGCATCGGGATCGTATAAATAGAACGTCACTCCATCATAAGCGACTTCGTACCCTCGAGACTGACCAATAAACGATTCGCCTTGCATCGTCACCTTGCCGGGAGTAGTCAGCGGAGTTTGTCCCTGCTCTTGGACAGAGAGGGAGAAGTCCGACTGCAAGATATGCGTCTCAAGAGACGATAGCAAAGTGGACAATGCCGATAAGAGCACAAAGAGTATCATACACCTAACTGCTGCAATAATTGTTCCAAACTCTCCGGATCTTGAATTAAAACGTCACGCCCCTTCGGTCCTTTGTTCGGTCCGACTATACCGGTAGCCTCCAATTGGTCGGATAGTTTACCTGCACGATTGTACCCTATTTCAAAGGCACGTTGCAGGCGCGAAGTGGAGCCTTCCTGCTTGCTTACCACATAGCGGGCTACGTCGGCGAACATCGGATCTAAACGATGTGTATCTACGCTGCCCGGCTTAGCCGCATCTTCTTGTCCTTCCGGCACATAATCCGGCAATTGATAAGGCTCCAAGAAATGCTGTTGTTCGCTGATATGATTAACCAACGCTTCCACTTCAGGTGTATCGATGAATGCACACTGGATACGTGTTAGGTTACCACCACCCGAATAGAGCATATCACCCTTACCAATCAGTTGGTCGGCACCCTTGGCATCTAATACGGTTCGACTATCCACTACCGACTGAGTGCGGAAAGCAATACGGGTAGGAATATTCGCCTTAATCGTACCGGTCACAATTTTAACGTCAGGACGCTGAGTTGCCAGAATCATGTGCATACCGACGGCACGCGCTTTCTGGGCAATGCGTTGAATAGGACGTTCGACTTCCTTACCGGCCTGCATAATAAAGTCTCCGTACTCGTCAATCACGATAACTAAGTATGGCATAAACTTATGATGCAGAATCTTATGAGTAACTACGTTCTCCACATCCTTGACGGGGTTAAGGTGACGATTATTGAATTTCTCATTATAATCCTCCACGTTACGGCAGTTCGCGTCAGCCAATAGCGTGTAACGGTCTTCCATTTCGATGACCAAGGAATTAAGGGTATTGATTACCTTTTGGCAGTCCGTAATGATGATGTCCCTATCCTCCTGATCCGACATGGCTGCCATATAGTGGCGAATAAGCGGTTTATATATACTGAACTCAACCATCTTAGGATCCACCAGCACAAACTTCAACTCGGATGGATGTTTCTTGTACAACAGCGAAGCAATGATGGCATTCAGACCGACGGACTTACCCTGACCTGTAGCACCGGCAACCAGAAGGTGAGGCGTCTTGGCCAAGTCAAAAGTGAAGACTTCATTGGTGATTGTACGACCTATCGCTACCGGCAGTTTCATCTTTGTCTCCTCTTGGAATCGTTTGGAAGCAATCACCGAGTGCATTGAAACCACTTGCGGCTTCTCGTTAGGCACTTCTATACCCACCGTACCCTTACCCGGCATTGGAGCAATAATACGAATACCGATGGCAGATAGCGACAACATAATATCATTCTCCAACGACTGAATCTTAGAGATACGTGTTCCTGCCTTTGGCACCACTTCGTAAAGAGTGACGGTTGGACCAACAGTAGCCTTGATGGACTCAATCTCCACATCGTAATTGCGCAGGGTCTGTGCGATGCGATTGGCATTAGCCTGTTGCTCAGCAGGGTCAATCACCGGAGCCGTCTCGTTATCATACACTTTGAGTAAGTT
>JAGHTR010000019.1 GCA_018065205.1 Candidatus Colicola caccequi | reverse complement strand
TTTTCTTCGTAAATTCCAGTAAAATTTTTATTAAAATAGCAAATAAAGCAAGCTTTTCTTGCATATTCCAAAAATTCTTTGTAATTTTGCAGCGCAAAATGCAGCCGAATGGAAAAAATGTAGTATGAAAAGACCACATATCGTAAATATGATTTCAACTATTACGCGTCAAGAGATGCCCAATGCTGAAGTGTTCTTATTTGGCAGCGAGGCAAGGGGTGAGGCTCGTATAGATAGCGATATTGACCTTTTAATTCTTTTGAATCAAAATCACGTTTCTTGGCAAGACAGGGAGCGTATTGTTGCACCTTTGTATAATATTGAGTTGCAAACATCAACCATCATTAATCCAATCATCTATTCCCAAGCCGATTGGAAGAATCGTCCGTTGGATTATTTTAAGTTGAACGTTATGAATGAAGGAGTTAGACTATGAGTGAAACATTAGATGAAGAAAGCAGGAAGTCACTTGTTTTGTATCGTTTAGGACAAGCGGAATCCACATTGCAAGACGCAGAGTTATTGTTAGTCAATGACCGATTAAACAGTGCTGCCAATCGTATTTACTATGCATGTTTTTATGCTACAGAAGCATTGCTCATAAAATATGCTATTCGGGCAACCACTCATGCAGGAGTAAGACAGATGTTTGGCTTGCATTTTGTCCAATCCGGCAAGGTAGATACTAAATGGGGACGTTTTCTTTCTCAAGTAGAAAGTATGCGTGAAGGTGCTGATTACGATTTCTTTATTCACTACGACAAAGATGAACTATTAGAGATCCTTCCCAAAGCAAAAGAATTTATTTCTATACTTAGTCAACTTTAATCTAAACTCAAAAATACAACCAAGTATAACAATAACCCTATTTATTAACGTGGAATAAGGAATAAGGATAGTCCATACTCCATCAGAGAGCGTAGCGAACGATCCATACTCCATACTCCAAAAACAAAACAATTATGAGAAAGATTTTTTCTTTATTTGCAGCCCTGACGTTAAGCGTCGGACTGTGGGCAGCAAACTCTGTCATTACTTTTACTTCTACCGGTAAGTTACGTGCTATTCCGGATGTGCAAGATCTGGAGTGGTTGCTCGAGATTTGTGAGGAAGATTTGGATTGCGACGACTTGAATGACTGGAAGAATCAGCATCCCGAGTTTCAAGATCTTACGCTAGAGAGCTTTCTTCAGTTAAGGCCAATTGCTTTCAACCCCAATGCTTTCCTCGATGCTAATGATCAAGTGCTGACTTTTACAATCGATTATGACGAATCAACCCACGCCGGCACTATCACTGTTAACGGCGAGTTGGTTAAGATTGCATATCAAGCTTTTGAGGGTTGTACCGGATTGACCTCCATCACGCTTCCGGAAGGTGTTACCTCAATTGATTGGAACGCTTTTTATGAGTGTACCGGATTGACCTCCATTACCCTTCCGGAAAGTGTTACCTCAATAACAGATCAAGCTTTTTCTGGTTGTACCGCATTGACCTCCATTACCATTCCGGAAGGTGTTACCTCAATTAGAGGATCTGTTTTTATGGGTTGTACCGGATTGACCTCCATCACGCTTCCAGAAGGTGTTACCTCAATTGGAGTATATGCTTTTTTTCGTTGTACCGCATTGACCTCCATTACCCTTCCGGAAAGTGTTACCTCAATAGACACATATGGTTTTTATAAATGTCCTTTATCTTCCGTCACTATCCCCGCAAATGTAACGTATCTTGGAACTTCTGCATTTGGAGAAAACTCCAGTTTGACCGATGTGTATGTGGCTTGGACAACAACATTACCGACTTTGCAGGACAACGACATATTCAGTGGATCCTCTATTGGTACTGCTACCTTGCATGTTCCTGCCGGTTCAAAGGCACTCTATCAAGACGCGGATGTATGGAAAAATTTTGGCAGTATCTATGATGTTCAAGCTACTAAAGACGATGCTATTGCAGCCGTGAATGCCGAGATTGCCGAAAGCGACAACGACAATGTCAAAGCCATCGCTACCAGCGCGGTTACCGCTATTAATGCCGCTACCACTGAGGCAGAAATTTATGCTCTTAAGGACCTCGCTATCGCTAATATCGCTTCCGCTAAGGCTGCTTATACCGCAGGCGATGCTGCTGGTTATCAACGCGCTCAAGACGAACTGCCTACCGAAGGCACTTCCGGTCCGGCGATTACCATCACGAAGGGCGACAAAACCGTTATTTTCTATAACACCGATAAAGTGGAATACTCTATCGTTGATGCAGACTAATCAATTACCATTAAGCACGAAGCAATTATGAGAAAGATATATCTATTCTGCGCGATGTGCCTGATGGCACTTGGTGCAATAGCCCAAACGCCGGCGATTGATGCCGTCAAGGTGGAACAAGGTATTACCATCGATTGGTATATGCTCACCGAGGCTCCTACCGTTACTCCTACCGCGTCGGGTATCTCAATGAACGGCACAGCGTATGACTATGCTACTGGACCTATCACCACTACTTTCGGAACGGCTCCGCTACTCTATACGCGTACGAACTTATCCGATGGCAAGTGGGGAACCATCTGCTTGGATAAAGCCGTTGCTGACCTAACGGACGTTACGGCTACGTTCTATAAACTTAATTACTACGATGGTGGCACAAACCTCTATGTTAGCGAAGTGACCGAACTCGAAGCCGGTCATCCGTATGTCTTTGAGGCACATGCTGCGTCCTTCACGCTGACACTCACTCCGGGCGAACCCGCAGAGGCACAAACCATCAATGGTCTGATTGGTACAATTACAGGCTTAACGATGGAAGCCGACGCTTACGCGCTCGTAGGTAATATGGTGGTTAGAGCCGCTGCCGGAACGACTGTTCCTGCTAATCGCGCCTATATCGACCTTATGCAAGTATCTACCGAACCGATAATCGCAGCCGGCACTCCGCGCCGTATAGGTGTTGCTAAAACACCAACTGAGCTTGAGCATATCAGCAGTCATCGATCAGCCATTAAGATGCTGAAGGATGGTCATTTGGTTATTATCCGTGACGGTAAGCGTTACAATGCACAAGGTATGAACATATAATAATCACTAAACATTAAGCAAATATGAAAAAAACATATATGTTTCCGACCACAGAAGTGGTTACAGTAGGTACAGAGGCTCTTATGGTTGAGTACCTCAGCGTTCAAACCGGCAGTGGAGCATTTCAAGTTTACGGCTCCGTAGATTAATCTTACTCCCTATCCTAAGTAAGAATCGTAATCGCTTAGATATTCGCAAAAAGTCCCGTTCACGATGGTGAGCGGGACTTTTTTTGTCCGCATATGTTAAATTTGCAAAAAAAATTGGTATTTTCAAAAAAAAAGCAGTACCTTTGCGGTCAAATTAGGAGTTGTATTCCTATTTTGTCCAAACCTTCATATCTCAATTATATTAGTTTTTCAATATTAAATTTAATGCCTCTTCCCTTGAGTTCGGTTTCTCCGTCAAGCGGAGACACCAAGTATCAATTTAGTTAACAACTTTTTACTCCCTCATTCAGCACGATTAGAAATCCAAGGGGTTAGCACTGTCGCCTTGCGGACTTACGATATCTATGCAAATGTATAAATCATGATTGCGAGCCTCTGTATAGATAAGGAAATCATACGTAACTTGGTCCGTTGGTATCTGATCTATCGGAAATCTCGTAATATCTAAAATCTCGTTATTCTTAACTCCCTTCACCTTAACCGCTATATCACGACCACGCAAGAGACAAAGACTATTGGACGGAAAATCCGCCACCTCTACGCAATCATTAGCATTAAGTAACGTACACGAACCAACTATCTGATTAAAGTCATTACTATTAACCGCAATCGCCTTTAGCACCGGATACGGAGAACGATTGCAGATAAACACTTTATCCTTAAGAATATATGAAGACGGAATATGAACAACCTTCATGTTGGAATCCTGCGTTTGTTGAGACGGCATAACCGTGCCATCCTCATTGATTTGTCCAAAAGGCAAAGCAGTCATTGACGTATTATCATGATTCGTAGTACCTCTCTCTATTGCCTCATCATGGCGATAAATGATATAATACAAATTAGACATTACACATGACTTATCGCTATACAACGAATAAACACAAAGCACATCACCATTATCAAGGACAGATCTGCGAATTGGTTTATTCAATACTGCCGCCACTTGTTCTTGGTTCATACCATACCAAATCTTATTTAGAAGCGACGCCGGCTTATCTAACGCCATCGCCGGCAGCATCCCTACCACCAACATGATAATTACAATTACTTTTCTCATATCTCGTTACATTTTTGTTATCAATTTAGTTAACACTCCCACTTTCACTTTCCCTCTCACTCTCTCGACTCCCCTCGGCCTTGTTCACTTTTTTGTGAACATCACACCTCTGAACCATCATTATTACAATCTGAGGGTTGTTTGGATACTAGCGTAGATCCAAAACGATGAACCGCATCTACATATTTCCCCATTTCCTGCCGTGCATAACGATGTGCTCGCTCATATTCAGTCTGGGATTTACTGTCATGTAAAAAGGCATACGCATCATAATCATTTTGCATATTAACCCACACTTCTGCAGGAATATCAAAGATTGCCTCCAATAACATGGACGTTGACATATTTACTGGACGACGACCACTCAAAATCTCATTCAACTGAGAACGGTTCATATTAAGTAACTCTGCCAAACGAACTTGAGGCATGCTTATAGCTTCCAATAAATCACGCAATTTTAACCCCGGATGAATAGGACGTTCACGCTTCGATACAGGTTGATCTACTGTTT
Source organism: Candidatus Colicola caccequi (assembly GCA_018065205.1). GTDB lineage: Bacteria > Bacteroidota > Bacteroidia > Bacteroidales > Paludibacteraceae > Colicola > Colicola caccequi. Next base: position 1,090 of record JAGHTR010000019.1, on the reverse strand, counting down.
GTGCCTGGCTCGTTTCCATAGAACGAGGCTTATTAATACGATGAAAAATACGATATGATCCCATATATACTTTTTATTATTGACATAATTTTTTCCTCAATCCCCCTCGGTCTTGTTCACTTTTTTGTGAACAACATACGCTCCTCCAATGCCCTAATGTCTTGTATTCTCATATTGTGGTTGTTTTGAGTTGCAAACATTTTGCGACGGCAAAATTACAAAAAAAAATTGGGATTACCAAATTTTTCTACGAAAAATATAAAAAGGTGACCCGAAAGTCTCCTTTTTATGGTAGTCAGTACTCAGTTGTCAGAGTTCTATGCCGACGGCGTTATAGGTCTTGCCGTTCTTGCGGATAATGAGTTGACCATCCTTAATCATCTTGAATGATGAATTGATTATTCTTGTTTTCCGTAAGTAACTTTATCGGGGTTGACGAGGATGAGGGTCTTCTCGCCCTTGGTAATCGTCACCGTATGTCCCGTAGTGCCTTCGGGGTCGGTGGGGAGGGCAGCTTTAGCAGCGGCTTTGCCTTCCTCGATACCTTCGGCTTTGCCGTCTTGGAAGAGTTCGATTATGGTCATAATCTGGTCCTTTATTTCATCGATTCCCGGTGTTGCATCAGGTCCACCTTTCTCAATGTCATTAACAGCACCATCAATCATCTTATTGATTTCGGTATTCTGAATACCTTGACGGGCGGTTTGAATCAGGACAAGGGCATTAATCTTGGTTACGGCAAAAGTCTTGATAGAGATAACGGCCTCCTCGGTCGTGGCTGCATTGATATCTTGTTTTGCTTTTTCGGCGATAGCAAGAATATCGGTATCGGTGACACCCACGATAGCGAATTCAATTTCTTCAATAGCATCGGCTTTGGCATCATCCAACTCGTTTGCCCACAGTCCGACGCATAGCGTCAGAGCGGCGAATAAAGAAAATAGTTTTTTCATATATTTGATTTTTTTTAATTCACACAAAAAGTGAGCGCAAAGGTACTAAAACATTCTCACATCTACAATTTTCTCTGTAGTTTGGCAGTTTGTATTTGCTCCAACATCATCTTGCCCTTCTCCGTCAAATAATACTT
>JAGHTR010000162.1 GCA_018065205.1 Candidatus Colicola caccequi | reverse complement strand
AGCATATTCAGCACATTCCAATTATTGCGTGAAATATGTGCATCAATAAGGTCTTGATAACGACGCAACTTGGCAGCCGAATAACCACCGATAGATTTGAGTCGGTAGGACGTGCGAGCATCGTTAAACGTGTTCGCAGCCACATTGAGGACACGGTAATCTAACGACTTATCTTGCAGTATCTGCTCTTCCCATGGCTGCATAGCAAAGTAATGGTTATCATCTTTCTTGCTGACAAAATTATCCTTATTGAAAAAACGACGATCTACCGGCACCATGTCCGCCAAGACAAGTACACCTAATAAGGCATAAACATATCCTTTCTTAAGTTTATCTGCTATGTAAAGCCACAAAATACCGGCAGCCAAGACAATGAAAATAAGCGAACGCCACGCGTCGGTTTTTAACATCGCGGCACGCTGATCAAGAATAAGATCATACATATCTCCTACTTGTCCCTTCCATTGTGCATCATACGACGAAGTGAAGTCCATCATACCGCCAAAGAGAGCAAAGAAAAGGCATATACCTGCGGTAATGGCAGCGGCGACAAGAATAGGATGAGCCCCCTTCCGACTTTTTCCTATAGGGGAAGAGGTGAGTTGTTGCAAGGCAAGGAAGCCCAACAGGGGCATCGTTATTTCTGCCACGACCAAGATAGATTCAACGGCGCGAAACTTATTGTACATAGGGAAATAGTCGTAGAAGAACTGTGTGAACGGCATAAAATTACGTCCCCAAGCCAACAAAACAGAGAAAATAGTGGCAATGAGCAGCGCCCACTTATATGGTCCAGGCACAATAATCAGACCTAAAACGAATAAGAAACAAATGATGGCACCCATATAGACAGGTCCTGAGGTAAAGGCTTTCTCTCCCCAATAGGTAGGAGCAGATTGACAAAACTGTTTGGCAGAACCACGCGGTACACGGGCTTTGACTAAACCTTCGTACAAGACAGATTTATCCCCTACATTGTAACCACTGGCCCCTCCCATAAAATTAGGGATAAGAAAAGTGAATGTCTCTGCTTTGCCATAACTCCATGCAGTAGCGTAATCAATATCTAAACCGGCAGGTTTGGATTTATCCACATCGGGTTGTGTCAATTCACTATGTCCGCCACGCATGGTCTCTTTAAGATAACTCTGATTCATCTGCCACCAACTGAGTTTGGTGCCCAAAATAAACAAACCACAAATGACGAGTGTGCCCACACCTATTCCTAAATCTTTCCAACGTTTCTCGGAGATGTGAATATATAATTCGGCTATCACCAAGATGCCCAACAACATACATACATAATAAGTCATTTGTGGGTGTAGGTTAATGCCTAAAATACCATATATTGTTACTAGTGGTGCGCCAAGCCAATATTTCTTTCGGAAGATAGCATAAACACCGCCTATCACAGGTGCTAAGAATCCCAAACCGACCGCTTTGGTAATATGTCCGGCAGGTATGATAAGGAAGAAATACGAAGACAGCCCTATTGCCAATCCTCCAACCAAACTGAGCCACGGATTAACGCCAAAGCATAATAGCATAAGGAAAAAACCGAAGAAATAGGCAGCAATGATTCCAATAGCATTTCTATCATCAAAAAAGCCAAAATGCGCAATACGCTCCACCTTGCCACGAAGCAGGCCGGAGGGCGATATTCCAGTAATTTGATAGGTTGGCATTCCGCCAAACATAGAATTAGTCCACCAAGGGCTATACCCCTCTTTATCGTAAAACTCACGGGCTTCTTGCGCAGCTCCTTTCCAGTTATTCACGTCACCAGCTTGCAATACTTTGCCGTCTAACAAAGGGGAACAATAAATAAGTGCTATTGCTACAAACACAACAATTGCCACTACATAGGGCATTAATCTTTTCCAATCAAAGTTTTTCATAAGTTTGCTCTTATTTCCATTAATTCCTTGCGAATGCGCATCAGCACTTCTGCTGCACGCTGACGAGCATCCGT
>JAGHTR010000157.1 GCA_018065205.1 Candidatus Colicola caccequi | reverse complement strand
AACAGCGACGGATCGGATTGTTTGTCGGCTGTCAATTGCTTATTAGCCCACTCGGCTATCTCGGCATCCGTGCGTACTCCGTCCCAGAAACGAATCTCATTCATATCTCCTTGCCATTTAAAGGCGGTAGAGTTGTTGTATGCTCCTAATTGCAGGTTATCCGAATTAATCAATTTCAGTACCTCACCGTTCGAGACCGTCTTAGATATCTGCTTTTGAAGTACTCCATCGACATATATATCAATATCTATTGCATTCTCGCGGCAATCGTAAGTGAAAGCGAAATGGGTGTACCGAGTATTGATATGAGGCGCGTCAAAATAGATAGTACTTCCCAACACATTGTTACCCTGCGTTGTATAAAGTGAAAAACAACGAATATCACCATTACAGAAATCTATATCCATAGTTGAACTTTGCACTCCATAAAGGATTTCCTGAGCATTATTAGATGGTGAACGCAGCCATATCTCAAAGGTTCCGCTCTTATGGTCCTTCAGCGGATTTGAGATAGTGCGGCTCCAAGTTGTTGAGTCGGTTGATTCTATAGATTCCGACTTGAAGAGCGGTGTAAAGAAGAGGGAACGGCTCTTGAAGACCGATTCGCCCTCAGCGCGAACTTGCACATCGGGTACGCCTTGGTTGCCTTCAAAGGCCACCTGACCGGCTACTACACCGTAAGGTTGAGCAAAACCGATGCCACTCACTACCGCCACGTTACGTATCTTGTCGCCGCAGGCAGATTGACCGCGAACAGTGTAAATATAGTACACGCCGGGCACGGCTGTTTGGTCCTGGAAACTGTAGTTATACACGCCTAACTTGAAATCTACTGTACCTAACGGTGTTTGTTCAGATTGGTTATTCAGCGGTTCACGCAGCACCTCAAAGGTATGGAAATTACTGCTATCTTGCGGCACTTTCCATGCTACGGAGACGTGGTCGTTATAGAAGCCTTTGCTGATACTCAGATTAGAGATAGCACTGGGCGTTTCGTCCGGTAACACAAAGTCGTTTAATGTGCGGCAAGACACCTCCACTCCGTTCTCTTGCACGCTTAATCGGAAATTAGTCGGGTCGCAGGTAGTCAGCGGTACTGTTGTGCTGTTCTTGTCCAACCGGAATGTCTGCGGAGATGTTTTGTTACTCTCCAGTCGGACGCACATTGTCTGGTCGTTCCAAATGCCGTTATCGTCCAAAGTCCATTTAACTAAGGCTTGACTGCCTTGCGCAGACACGCTGAAGTCCTGAATGCCGCGGTAATCGGTATTGACCGTCACTTTTTCCACTAACGCCATATCCTTGGGACTAGTCTTAGCGCGATAGAGGCGGTAATAGAAAGGTTTCTTGCCTAATCCACGCTCCTTAAACGCATCCTCCTGTTTATACGGACTGGAGCCATAAGTAACGTTGTAGGTAGTAACCCCTTCCTTAAAGGTCGAATCTAACGAGCGGTCCACTACAAAACCGCAATTATCCTCTATCTCATAACTGCCATTGGGGGTGCTCCAATTCAAAGTCAGCACGCCTGTTCCTTTGTCCTCTACGCCGAAGTTAGTCGGTTGCACCATGGTAGGGATAGTGACGGCTGTGACATCGGAGTTCATATAGGTTGTTTTGGAGAGGGTGCCGCATTGTTCATCCCAGTTCTTCTTGCTGATAGGATATTTCTTTTGGTTCTGCGCGATCAACTGCAGATGTCCATTCAGCAATTCCCGCTTGAACCAACTATAGTCCTTCCATGCCAGTGCATAATCGCCGGCAGTAGTTGAGGTATAGGCTTGTATCTCGTGTGAAGCGCCTGCCTTCACTTCCAAACGTGTCTCGTAGGACGAATCGGTGGGGTCTAAGTGGTAGCGCGTCACGGTCTTATCTCCCTCAACATCCCAATACACATTATTGAGTGTCGGCTTAGTTATGGGCACCATAATATGTGAGGGCAACAGTCCTGACGTTTCGTCATTCTCCCTCCACTCTCGTCCATACCAACTACAATGGATGCGCAGTTTAATATGTCCCATGTTTTCATTCACGAACTTCCGCAGGGCTTCGTTGTATTCGGTTACGAAGTAGCAGAAGATACTGGCATCCCAGCTATGCGAATTTAAGCCTCGACGCTGCACGCAAACAGTCTTACCATTAGCCGATTCTATACTACTGACTTTACCTTCGTTAAAATTATTAAAAATCCATGAGAAACTACTGCCGGAGTCGTAAAGTCCACTATGACTATAGAAATGAATCGTACATACATGTATGGTACTATTGCCGGGTTTGTCGCTTGTCAGATATATCTTAGCCCAGTCTAATCGATAGTCGTCACTGCTATCCTGGCGGTCATTCCAAGTCATAAGAGCGAAGGACAGCATATCCGGCGTTTCTTTCAACGATGTGTTCCCATTGGGATTGCTTCCGTTGGTAGCCGAACCCTTGTCGTTAAACTCCCAAACTCGGTTCAGTTCGAATGCACTGCACCATTTAGCGTATGTTTCGAAAGGTGTCTTATAATCCACCTTACTACTGCCTCCCGCCCAAGCAGGAAGACTGATAATGGTCACTAATAGACCCAAAACAAATTGCTTTTTCATTTGTTATTTCTAATTTGTGATTTCTAATTTGGCTAATTGGCTAATTCGTTTAGTTGCTCTCTTGGTGCTGGTCACGCCTAATTCGCGCAGTCCTTCCACGCGACGCAGCAGGTTGCCATTGCCTTCGCTGAGTTGTGTAATGGCTTTTTGGTACGTGCGATTGACGGTGTCTAACTGACCGCCTAAAGTGTTGCACGTATCCACCAGACCGACCACTTTGTCATACATATTATTGGCAGCCTCTATAATCGCCTTGCAGTTATCTTCTTGGCGGGTCTGCTGCCAGGACTGCAGAATCAAGTGAAGCGTCAGCATCAGGTTAGTCGGATTGACTATTACCACGCCTTTTCGGTAGGCCTCTTGCGCCAAGGCTCGGTCGTGGTTCATCGCCATCACGTAAGCCCCTTCGTTAGGTATGAACATCAGTACGTAGTTCATAGCGCCCGGCACGTACTTAGGGTACTCTTTCTTGACTAACTCATCTACGTGAGCCTTCACGGAACGGCAGTTCTCCTTAATAGCCTCCTCGCGTTCCACTTCCGTATCGGCACCTAAGGCGTTGGTGTAGGCAGTAAGCGACACTTTAGAATCAACAATGATGCAATGGTTATCCGCGCAGTTAATCACGACGTCGGGACGCAGTTCATTGCCGTTAGCACCCTTGTAACTCTGCTGAGTCAAGTACTCCTCGTTCTTGCGCAATCCGCTGCCCGCCAGAATATCTTCGAGCACCTGCTCGCCCCAGTCGCCATGCACCTTACCACGGTTCTTAAGAGCATCGGCTAAGTTAGTGGCATCTTGGCTGATCTGAGTTGTTTGCCGAATCATCTGCTCCAAGGCTCCTTTTAGCGAGGCGGTGGATGTTTCGTTAGCGGAACGGGTATCGCCCATTAACTTGCGCACGTTTTCCATCTCCTGTTTAAGCGGATCCAGCAACTTACCCACGGTCTCTGAGTTCGTTTTGCTGAGTGCCTCCGAACGTTCTTGCAGGAGTCGTTGAGAAGTGGTCTCAAACTGGGCAGAGAGCAACTCCAACTGACGCTGATTCATCAACTCGCGTTCTCTCTCCCTTTCACTCTCCCTTTCCTTTTCTCTTTCTCTCTCGGAGCGTAACATAAAGTACGCCCCAATAGCCGCCAGTACCAAACCGGATATAAATGCAATTATCAATTCCATCGATATAATCAATTTTGCCCGCAGTGCTTAGAGGTACCTCCGGGCACTCCGTTTTTATTTTTCTCTGCAAATATACAACAAATATTTGGGATACGCAAATAAATTTGCATTTTTTTGTAGATTTATTTGCACAATCCAAAAAAAAGCAGTACCTTTGCACTCGATTTCGAATTTCAGTTAAGGAAATTCACCTCTTGCGAAGTCGTCGTTCCGACGAAAGGAAGGGTGGGTGAGTGGCTGAAACCAACAGTTTGCTAAACTGTCGTACGGGTAACTGTACCGGGGGTTCGAATCCCCCCTCTTCCGCAAAAA
>JAGHTR010000067.1 GCA_018065205.1 Candidatus Colicola caccequi | reverse complement strand
GAATGATGCCCAAATCGTGATAGCTAATAACTAAGTGCAATTTGTATTTGCATATTCTAAAAATTCTTTGTAATTTTCTTCGTAAATTCCAGTAGAATTTTGATTAAAATAGCAAATAAAAGCAAGCTTTTCTTGCATATTCCAAAAAATCTTTGTAATTTTACAGCCGTATTGGAAAAATCATAAACCATAATGAGAAACATAATTACTATCTTTGCCATCGGATTGGCTTCGTTTGTGGCTGCACAAACATTGCCTAAGGTGGGTAATCCCAAGGCAGATGCTTTTATTGAACGAATGGCTCAAATGGGATGGCGTGCCGAGGGTGCAAGTCTTAGTTTTGATGAACGGACTTTATACCTCAGTCTATGCAAACCTCCCAGAACAGTATGCGACTTGTACATCAGCCATATCATGAATGATAATTGGCCCATGCCTACACGAATAGATGAACTGTCAACCGAAACGGACGAATGGTCGCCGTCTATATCTTCGGATGAGCAAACCATCTATTTCATTCGACGAGACATAGTAGGAGAAGGAACTCGCAAAGAAGAGTCCAAAAGCATGATTTATTGCGCTCATCGACTTCCGGATGGACATTGGCAAGCTCCAGAATGGATGCTGATAAGCAATGGAAAAGATAGTCAATTACGAATATATCCGGATAATAAACTGCTTACTTTCTATTCAATGGGTAGGGATGAGGATGGAGGCAGAAAAGAAACTCCTCGTTGTTATTATGTGACCAAAATTGATAAGTATAACTGGACTCTTCCTGCTCTTTTACAGACTGATCCGGAACAGATAATGACTCCCGTTAAAACGCTGACAGGCAAAGTCATAGACCATACTACTAAACAGCCTATCAAGGCTCAAACCAACGTGTATGACGTGCTGACGCAACAATTGATATCAAGCCATTCTACGGACGAAAAGGGAGCATTTCGCCTGGCATTGCCTGTAGGAAGAACGTACCGCGTAGAAGTATGTAAAGATGGGTATTCCAAAGAATATATACGTCCCAATGAAGATGCTCAACCGGCTTTTGAACAAGTAGAGTTGACGCCTCAATTGACTTTGAACGTACGAGTGTTTGATAAGGATATATTTACTCCTCTTTACTATGACCTCACCATCACCAATGACCAATCTAAAGAGAAAAAAGTAATCAAAGGTCAAGATAAACGTTCATCTATCCAATTGCCGATAGGTCGTGAATACATACTGCACCTATCTAAACAAGGCTATGCCGATACCACTTATGCTTTTGATACCCGTTGTGATGTGTTGACCGCACAAACCGATGTAGATTTATACATGAGGAGTGGGCGGGTGATGACATTGTTACAAGCCGTTGACAGTGAGACCGGTGAACCCATCGCTGCGCAATATACCTTATGCTCTTATGACTCGCAAATAGGCGATAATGGGGACAAAAACATGGTCTATACGGACACAATGCTCCAATGCAGCCAGCGATATCATTTATTCACTACTGCTCAAGGCTATTTGTTTTATGATACCCTGTTTAGTACGTTGGCCGGCGAAGGCAGTATGACCATCCGAGTGCCTATGATGTCTATTAGGCAGGCTGCTACCGTGCAACTCAAAAACATCGAATTTGAGTTCAATAGTTACTTGCTAAAAGATGAATCGTACGATGAATTGAAGCGTGTGGCACAATTACTTCGTCAAAACCCAACCCTTCGCATTGAGTTATCTGCACATACCGACGATGTGGGATCCGCCGATTACAACCTGCGTCTTTCTCAAAAAAGAGGCAATGCTGTAGCTCATTACCTGATCGAGAAGGAAGGAATAGAGCCGGAAAGGCTAATTGCCAAGGGATATGGAAAAACCAAACCTCTGGTGCCCAATACATCCGATGCTAATAGAGCCATTAATAGACGCGTAGAATTTACTATATTAGAGTTATGAAAAAGATAATCACTTTATTGATTGTGCTATCCGCCACAATGCTCATGGCGCAGCCCAACTATAAATATATATTAGCGCACATGCCGGAGTTCTCTGACGGAGAGGCCTTGTACCGCCTTAAAGAATACCAAACCTATTATCCCAAGCAAGCGCATCCGTACTACTTGATGGCCAATATCCACTATCGTACGTTTGCTAAGGAACATCCGTTGCTCAACTATCCCGAGTTGTCATCCGCTATATACAACATGATCCTGTATTATGGCAATTGCTCGCACTTTATTCATGACGAATCAATCAAGAAGGAGTGGTATCAAGAAACAGCTGTTGACGGCAAGGTAAGTGAAGAAACCATCGTTGCTTTCACTCAGCAGCGTCTAAACGAGGCCAAGGAACTGCGCACTAAAGTAGATGAATTGCACACGTCTTACTTGCAATTAGTTCAAGATTACGATTCTTGCCTGATGGAGATGAGTGTACTCTCGCAACATTATGAGGGCGAGAAAGAAGCACAACTGCTGATTGACGATCAAGATATGGAGTTGCTTAATCAGATGATTCGCCGTGCTCGCCAACTACCTGCAGAAATAGACCGCTATAAAAAAGCCTTAGATGCGTATCCTATTCAAGGCTATCAACCGCAGTTTACATTCCGGCCTATTAATCACTTCCGCATGGAAGGTATGACCACATCTGATTTCTTACAAAACGAGGTCTTGTTATGGGACTTTAAGGCATGGGGAGAAAACTTCTTGGCTAACCATGAGCATAAAACATTGCCCTATTTGCAGTCATTAGAGCAAGAATATATGCGGCAAAGTAAAGCTTGGGATAACGCGGCCGACTCCAAACCTAATACCGTCATTCTCAACATGATTGATTATCGAGACGAAGGATCAGCAATGGCTAATTTAATGCAACTACAGAATATGGCGGTCCAATCGCGTGCAATTGAGAAACAGGTGTTAGACGTAGATTCGGTGGATGCAGATGTATGGATTGTTCTCTTGCAGCAAACCTACCGAATATCCTTGCTTCTCAACCAATCCCATCAGACGGCTGCCGGTCTATCTGAGCAACTGGAACAGCCTATGTTAAAACGCAAGTATGCCGCCTTTATTCATCGTTTCTTTCCCAATGAACCCTTGTGGGGAGAGTCGGTGGTCCGCCTGTGGCAGAATAAACTGCAACAAAGTTACCAACGGGCATGTGATAGGGTAGTTTTGGTATCAGAGGGGCACGAACCTGTTGTTCGTATTTCCGAGAATATGGAAGCGGTCATTTCCGAAGGCACCGTTCTCTTCCGTCCGTTGGCTAATTGATAATTGGTCAATTCATCGCCTATCTTCACCTCGACCCCCACTTTCTAAAACCGAAAAAGGTAGCCGGTGGCCACCATTTAGGTGTTTTTTTGCATTTTTTTGCGGATTTATTTGCACAATTCAAAAAAAAGCAGTATCTTTGCACGCTTTTTGGCGCAATGCCGGAAGAAAATAGGTACTAGTTAACTAGTAACTACATATTAATTACTAACTAAAAACAAATCATTTATGTTAAATCATTATGAAGCTGCTTTCGTTTTGACTCCCGTTTTATCTGAGGCACAGATGAAGGAAGCAGTTGACAAATTCGAGAAACTCCTCAAGGACAACGGAGCTGCCATTCTGAACCGTGAGGAGTGGGGTCTGAAGAAATTAGCTTACCCCATCCAAGGTAAAACGACCGGTTTCTACGCTTTACTTCAATTTGATGTAGAACCCGCTATTATCGCTACTCTCGAGACAGAGTTCCGTCGTGATGAAAAGATTATTCGTTTCCTCACCACTCGTTTGGACAAGTATGCATTTGAGTACGCTGAGAAACGTCGTCACGCAAAAAAGAATGTTGAACCCGCTAAAGTAGAGGAGGCTTAATTATGGCACAAGAAGAAGTTCGCTATCTCACTCCACAACAAAACGTTGAGAAGAAGAAAAAGTACTGCCGTTTCCTGAAGAGCGGTATTCGTTACATCGACTACAAGGACCCGGAGTTCCTGAAGAAATTCCTCAACGAGCAAGGTAAAATTTTACCTCGCCGTATCACCGGTACCAGTTTGAAGTATCAGCGCAAAGTGGCTCAAGCCGTTAAGAAGGCTCGTCACCTCGCTCTGCTGCCTTACGTAACCGATATGATGAAATAATTGTTTAACCCCTTAAAAGTTTAAAGATTATGGAAGTTATATTGATTCAAGATGTAAACAATCTGGGTTACAAAAACGATATCGTTAAGGTTAAAGACGGTTATGGCCGTAACTACCTCATCCCTAATAAATTAGCCATCATCGCTAACGAAAGCAATCGTAAACAGTTGGCTGAGAATTTAAAGCAACAAGCTAAGAAACTGGCTCAGCAATTAGCTGACGCTCAGGCTCTAGCTGAAAAGTTGGCCGGAATGACTATCCAATTGGCTGCTAAGGCTAATGAAGATGGTAAGATCTTCGGTACTATCACTACTGCTCAAGTTAGCGAAGCTCTCGCTAATGCCGGTATTGAAATCGACAAACGCGTCATCACCATTGAGCCCGTTAAGGAACTGGGTGAGGCTGTGGCTGTTGCTAAACTGCACCGCGAAGTAAAAGCAGAAATCAAACTCAACATCGTTGCTGAATAATTGTTAAACAATAAATTATGAAGGTTTGTGCGAGTTGAGTGAAAGCTCGCTTTTGCAACTCAACGAAGCCAAAGCTCCAGAAAAAAACAAAGTTTTTTTATGAAAAATGGAATTCATCCTGATAACTACCGCGTTGTAGTTTTCAAAGATATGTCGGATGGCACACAATTCTTCAGCCGCTCTACCGCTGCTACGAAGGATACCATCGAAATTGAAGGAACTACTTATCCTTTGATTAAGCTCGAAATCTCTAACACGAGTCACCCCTTCTACACGGGTAAATCCAAACTGGTGGATACTGCCGGTCGCGTAGATAAGTTCATGAGCCGCTACGGAGATCGTAAGCGCAAGTAAGACTTACAAACAAAGCGCATTTTCGTGAGAAAGTGCGCTTTTTTGATTGCAAGGACATTATACACATTATTTAATATTATTCTATGTATCAATTTAAATACGAGCATATTGGCGGCGCAACGCGCGTCAAATTGCAATCCGGCGAAGATCTGCGTCACTTAGGTGAGTTAGATCAAAAGAAATGGACTGTCCTCTCTTGTCCCGCTACGGGTCTGGAGATTCCCGATGAGAGTCTTAAACTGATTGACCTTGATAACGATGGACAACTGCGCGTGAACGAAGTCGTTCGCACTGCTGATTGGCTCTGCGCCGTACTCAAAGACCCACAAGTCCTCTTCAATAGCGAGGCTAAAGTGGCTGTTGCTAACATCGCGGATGCTAACATCAAGGCTGCTGCCGAAAAAATTGACAAGAAAGAAGTTACTCTGGCTGCATTAGATGCTTATGTAGGTGCACTCCAATTCCCCGTTGAGGCTGCCCCCGAAGCTCCTCTGGCTGCCGACATCATAGAAGCCTACAAGGCTAAACGCGCTGAATACGCTGCATACTTCGAGCAGGAAAAACTGCAAAAAGTAGGTCTGGCTGTGATTGCCGAAGATACTCCCCAACCCGGTATGAAGGAAAAAGACTTCATCAAGATGGGCGCCGATATTGATGCATGGGAGGCTGCCGTAGCTGCCGCTAACGACAAGAACGCTGCTGCCGAAGCTGCCGCTAAAGGTGAGTTCACCGACCTGCGCAAGTTGCTCTTGCTCAGCCGCGACTTCATCACATTGCTGCGTAACTTCGTTACCTTAGAGATCTTCTACAACAAGGACGTCAACGATAAGGCTATCTTCCAATCCGGTATATTGGTGATTGACCAACGTATCTGCCACCTCTGCGTGCGCGTGAACGATATGGGCAAACAAAACGCTCAAGCCGGACAAAGTGGTATGTTCCTTATCTACCTGGACTGCGTAAGCAAGAAATTAGGCACATCCATGCAGATTGTAGCAGGTGTGACGGTAGGTGAGATTAAGAACCTGAAGGAAGGCAAGAACGCCGTCTTCTATGATCGTCAAGGTAACGACTACGATGCTACGATTACCAAAGTAGTGGACAATCCTATCTCTATCAAACAGGCTTTCTGGAGCCCCTACCGCAAGTTCGGTCAATGGGTAACCGACCTGATCAATAAGTCCGCTGCCGAAAAGAACGATAAGGCTTTTGCCGATATGACCGCTAAGGCTGAGGCTACTGCTGCTAATCCTGATGCAGCCGCTGCCGCTGACAAGAAGACCGCTTTTGATATTGCTAAGTTCGCCGGTATATTTGCTGCTATCGGCATGGCAATCGGTTTTATTGGAGATTTCTTGGTTAAATTAGCCAGTGGTATCCAAGATACGCCAAAATGGCAGTTATTGGTTTGGATCGCTGGTATCATGTTGGTTATCTCCGGTCCGGCTATGATTATGGCGGCTATTAAGTTACGTCGTCGTAACTTGGCTCCTATCTTGAACGCCAATGGATGGGCAGTCAACGCCGATTCGATTGTGAACATCCCCTTTGGTGCTACACTGACTGAGGAAGTGCAATATCCGTTGCTTCAATTGCCAAAAAAGCGCCTCAGTAAAGGCGCTAAGTGGGCTATTGCTATTGCCGGCATCATCGTTATCGTGGCGATTGCTTTACTCGTGATGGTATTTTTCGCCCCGGATTATTGTCAATGCCCGATACATTTGTTCTGTAAATAAGAGCCGAATCATTTGATGAGAGAAGGTCATGAGGCTTAGACTGATTTGACCTTCTGCTCGCTGATAAACGGCTTCGGAAAAACCGAAAGGTCCGCCGATGACGAAGGTTAAATCTCGTCCGGCGGACATTTTTTTATTCATCCAGTCCGCAAACTCGATACTCCTGCGCTCTTTGCCATGTTCGTCCAGCAGAATCACCTCCGTCGTACCAACGGCTTTGAGGATGAGTTCACCTTCCATCGTCTTTTGTTGCGCTTGCGAGAGGGCTTTCACGTTCTTGAGTTCAGGAATGACCTTAATCTCAAATGGCAGATAATGACCTATGCGTTCTACATAGTCCTCTATCAAGACCTCCAGATGTTTATCGGTCGTTTTGCCTACTACCAGTAAGGTTACTTTCATCGTTCTCCAAATATTTTGCTGCCAATCCTCACCATAGTACTGCCTTCGGCTATTGCAATAGGATAATCGTCACTCATTCCGTAGGAAAGGATATGCAGTCGTTCATCCTCCTTCGCTAACTCATGTACTGTGGTAAAGCATCGTCTAATCTCTTGCTCATCGTCCGTATTAGTAGCCATCGTCATCAGTCCCACCACCCGCACCCATGCTAATTCGTTCAGTCGGGGCAGGATAGTGCGCAACTCATCTATGCTCATTCCGGTCTTGGACTCTTCCCGGGCGACATGCACCTCCAATAGCACCTCAATGCGCCGCTCTATCTTAGCAGCCTCGCGGTTGATGGTCTCTAATAGATGCCAACTGTCTACACTCTGAATGAGATGGATGAATGGCACGATGTACTTGACTTTATTGGTCTGCAGGTGTCCGATAAAATGCCACCGGATATCCTTAGGCAGATGCTCGTGTTTGGCGATTAGTTCCTGCATGTGACTTTCTCCAAAGTCCCGCTCTCCAACTTGGTATGCCTCACTAATAGCCTGCTCGGACTGGTATTTACTCACGCATATCAGAGTCACATCCTGGGGTAGGTTGTGACGAATCAACTTAATATGTTGCTGAACGCTGTTCATTAACGATTATGGGTCCTGCGTTCCATCAGGTTCTTGAGCCATTCGATATATACGCCTATATAGCGGTCGTGCTTGTCTTCGTTAATTGTATCTACACGCACCATAATACCGGTTTCGTACACGTTGGATAACTCGTCATTGACGGCATTACCGAAACTCATCAGATGTTCCGTTACATTGAGGTATGCCGAGAACATCGGAGGAATAACGGTTCCTCTGGCACGAATAGCGCGTTGCAGGATCTGGTAGTTAAGAGTAGGATCGTCACCCACAAATAAATCGTCCGCCAGTTCTTGTCCCTCCACCGATATATCCACCGGATGCTTGGGTGTAAACAGTCCCTTGGGGTCATTATGGTAGCGTCTCAAATAGGCATAAATCAGATTTCGAGCCACTTCATCATACTGAGGGTACATCGTTACTTTTCCAATCAGGTAGCGTACATCCGGGTGGTTGTACAACACCGCACCTATCCCGTCCCATATATTATCCAGCGCATAGAGCGACTTGGCTCCCATCTCACGACTTTGGTACTTGGGTTGCACAAAGGCTCGCCCTAACTCAATCGTATAGGGTAGGTAGTTCTTGATGAAGTAGTCCGAGTAATGGTATAGATGCGACGATGTGATATAGGGCTGACCGTCCTCGTGGAAGGTGCACTCGCTGCAGCATAGATAGCGGTAACCGCCTACTATCTCTTCGTTAATCGGATCCCACACAATGAGTTGGTGATACGGATGCTCCTTCATGGTATCCATCTCATCTATATCCATCTCTTCACCTGTTGCTCCTCCACCGGCGCGGTAACTGATTTCTCTTAATCGAGCAATCTCACGCATCAGATTAGGTGCAGCATCGGCGGTGATGTCATAAATCTCGTTCTCGGCTTTATGGGTGGGCCTCAAAAAATTTTGCTTGGTCAACTCTTGCTTAAGCAAGTCTCGGCTGACCGCAGGAATAATCTCTTTCATAACCTTATTTATTATGTGCATACACGCGTGCGCGAACCCATTCTGCCCATTCGTTCATGTCCCGACTCTGGTCGAACATCGTGTATGGAATCATTTGACCTATATGTACAGTGAAATGTTTCCCTCTGGCGCGGAACATCTCGTCCACTAATGTAATCATCTCTAAATTAAGCCGTATGCCTAACCGCTTGCGCCATTGAGCGATGGCATAGAACCGCTTGGAATTAGTGCCCTCAAAATAGATAGGGACTATATTCCGCTTGTATTGTATGGCGTGGCGAATAAAACTCTTCTTCCACTCCAAGTCTTGTATCTGTCCGTTCACTTTGCGCGAGCAGGCTCCTGCAGGAAACGTCAGCACATCGCACCCCTCTTCCCACATCCGCTGCTGAATCTCGGCATACGCGCGACTTTGTTTGCCTACTTTATTGACCGGCACGAACAACCCGGCAATAGGCTGCATGTTAAGCAATAAGTCATTCACGATGACCTTAGGATGGCGTCCTTGCTCATGCAGCATCAAGGCGATAATCATACCATCTAATCCCCCTAACGGATGATTGCTCACAAAGATAAGCGGTTCCTTGGTCTTAGGCAAGTTCTCCGTGCCTTCAATCGTGGCATCGCAGCCCAAACATTCGTGAATAGTGGCATCAATAAAATCAAAGTCTGTGAGACCTTCATGTGTCGCCAAAAAAGCATTCATCTCATCCTGATGAATGATACGCTTCAACCAATTCACCACCCACCGAGGTATATGTTTACCCGGGGCTTTGACCTTCAGCACTTGTGCGACATCAATCTGCATATTACTTTACGCCCCGATAGACCTCTAAGATAGGTGAGCGTTGCAAGCTCACAATCTCGCAGTCCTGACTGCTCAAGTAGGAATTCAAGTGCTTGAGAGCATGAGCGATGGTGGTGGCATGCACTAACATAGTGACTACCTTGCGGGTCTCTTTACCGCTATCCTCCACCGTAATCATCTCCACGCGAGCCTTGTACCAACGGTCGCCCTCGGTGTTCTCAATCAGGTCGTATAGTTGCACTTTCTTGCAACTGCTCACTTCTAAATCGCCAAACACAAATGGCTTAATCTCCTCTACTAATCGACCCTCTACATCTGAGCAATTAAGACCTTCTACTAAATACGTCTCCTTTACTTTACCGGGGTTATCTTCACCCGTTTGACGCTCGTAATTAACTTTAATTTCGTATAGTAACATAATAACATGATTTAATTATTCTATCCATTTATCCACTTGTGTGGCATCTTGCGGCAGAGCCTGTGCCGGCATCGGTCCGCCGCACCAGATCCAGACCGGAGAGGGTTGCACGTAGTCCTGGATATAATCCAACGTCTCTTCGCGCTCCTTGCCCTGAATAATCTGATTGGCCGTTAACCGATAATTAGTTTGCAGCAGATATACCACATCGCCCATAAAGGTGCGACTAAGCGAGTTATGCAGTATAGGATTGGTCTGGCAATGTGCCGCAGGCATGGCGGTCTGTACACCTTCAAACTGCATGAGGAAGTCCGCCACTTGCTGACAGATCGTCTCAAACGACAGGTGTTTTTGTTCAATTAACTTGCGGTTCAGATAGATGGACTGACCATATCCGCCGTCTATCCAGCGCTCCCTGCCGTATAACGCCATCAGGTAGGTGGACGTTAAAGCCACGGATCGGTCTAAGTTAAAGAACTTAGTGGGCATATTCAGTGCCTGTAGGTGGTCAACACCAATGCCATGTTTAGGCAGTCCCAGCACCACTATCTTCAGTTCATCTTTGCCGACACGTTTCTCGATTTGTTCCTTGATATAGCCCAAGTCTTTATTTAGGCTCAGGTACATATCTTCCTGTTCGGCACTGGCTATCTGGTCTTGTTGCGTCAATGGACTCACTACGGTCATCTCCAGCATGAGGTAGTCGTGATGGTGTCCCTCTCCTAATTGTTTGTTCTTTTGCAACTGCACCGCTAACTCCGCCACTAAGGCATTTGCCATGGGTGAGGAGGGTAGGTAGCGGGCACCTTGATATTTGAAGGACTTGCTTTTCTCTGCAGCAGTAGGATGCATGTAGGCACTTATTCCCATAACCGGCGTCCACTCTCGTTGAGCAATCTGGGCAAACCTGCCCGAAGCGTTCATTCGTTCGGCGGCATCCGGTAACCCTTCTTTGTAATACGCCGTACTGACCCAACGCAACGAGTCCTGATTACTGCCTATCCAGCAGCAGGCATTGGCTGCATGACCTGCCAACAGCATCGTTGCTTCAGGATGAATACCTATTGCATAAACACGGGTGTCGGCATTGCGAATCCGTTGCTTATCGGTGATAGTGGGCGTGAGTAAGGCTTGTGCCGAATAAGAAGTCTTGGTGCCGATACCTAATTTATCTGAACTGACCAAGAGCGGATGTACTTGTCGATCGTCCCGACTGAAATACGCATCCATACAAACCCCATGCTCCGCAGGCATGACTCCGGTCATGTAGGTCGCTAACGCTTCCGAACCGCCATATAGCAGGTGCGGAAAAGTGACGGTCGTCTGTATGGCCTCTTCGCTTAACGTGCGTAGTCCGCCCTGCGGCCAGTAGGCCTGCAGTTCATTCAGACTATACGCATCCAATCCATCCACCGCCACGACGACGGTTAGTTGGGATGCGTGCAAACGGAGCGAACAGAGTATCAACGCCAAATATAGATATATCTTGTGCATAGATGAATAAACGGAATTAAGAAGACACGCCAACCGAGAGAAACGAGCGGGTGTATCGAGAAGAAAATAAGGAAAATAAGCAGGGCTGCCATTAGACCATAGAGTACATACAGCGTGATATCCACCCACCGGGTACGTTGACCACGGCGACGGTCATAAAAGCCAAGCCATATCATAACTAAGCCAAAGACCGCGATACCGAAGTACCAACTGCGCCACCATGGCACAGGCTCTATCACAAAGGGCGTCAATCGTTCGGTCTCCACTAATCGCTGACCGTCGGATAGGTAACTCTCGCTTATGTAGTTCATCAACTCTTCCGGTAGGAACAGACGTCCTTCTCCTAAAACAGGTTGGTCGGCTTTGTAGCCAAAGATAAGATCGATGCCGAACTCCGCCCAACTGCCATGCCGTGTGTAATGGTGAATAAAGTCACGATAGGACGCTCCTTCCCAACCCTTATATGTAGAAACAATGGTATCAGCCAATACGTGCTTGAGCATATGATAGGGACGTGTCGCGCAGTTATCAAAAACAAAGTTATATAGGTACTTGCAGTTCTCCGGTTGCAGGTTCTCCAACAACGCCGTCCATAGTTGTTGCCGTTGGGCATAATCCAAGTTCAGCACTTGTTCCGCCACTGCTCGATGCGCGTAACGATACTCGCGCATAAAAGCATCGTAACTCTCCAACCCCAATTCATACCATGTCTGCCCTTGCACGAAGTGCCAGTAGAAACCGCGGTCCTCAAACGAGAATAACCCGTAGTTGAACACCACATCCCATTGCTGCGTGGTATCTACTACCCGAATAGCAGTATGCCCGTAACGTGCATATAGTTCCTCGCCCGGCGTGCAGGTCAATAAACTGATGCGACTGTTCTCGCTCAGTTCCTGCGCCCCACTCATCACTGTGATGAGCAAGAGTCCTATGATGTAGCCAAACCGTTTCATCCGAATAAATGATATACACCAAACATCGCCATTACGCAACCTATGCCCCAACTGAATCCGGCAATCACCTGCCAGTCGTCATGGGCTTTCAGCCACAAGCGGGCATACATAACGAGCAGGGTCAGCACCAATGCGCCGCATATCCAACCGATAGGCATCACCTGATAATGTATAGCATATACAAGCAATCCTCCTACCAATCCGCCCATTCCGGTGGCGTGAGCCGATATCTTCCAATAAAGGTTAATCAACGCAATACCGATAATAGCAATCGTACCGCCTAATCCAACGGCGTTGAGCCAAACAGGAGCGTGCAGCACATAGGCTAAGAAGTACCACCAGAAACCGAACCCTATCGCACTCTCCAAGTACGCCAGTCCGCGTTCCTCGCGCCGTTCGATATAGACATCGTGAATGTAACCTCTTTTCACCTGATACATAATCAGTCCGAAGGGCAGGGCGGCTGTCATCAGAAAGGTCACGCCTACCACGTATAACCAATAAGTCCAAGGCAATGGGAACTGCTGCTCAATATATGCGCAGAAAAGCACCATCCCATACGTAGGGATGAAAAGCGGGTAGAAGATTCCACTCACTATCTTGGCTATTATGTCAACAGTTTGTTTCACATTTCTCGTCTTAATCGGGCCACAGGAATACCTAATTGTTCGCGGTACTTAGCCACAGTACGTCGGGCTATATCATAGCCCCTCTCGTTTAATTGACGCACCAGTTCGTCATCCTGCAGCGGATTATGTTTATCTTCATGTTCCACCAATTCCGACAGTATCTTCTTCACTTCGCGCGTTGAAACCTGTTCGCCGTCCTTGTTGGCTATACCTTCCGAGAAGAAGAACTTGAGCGGGAATACACCAAATTCAGTCTGTACGTACTTGCTGTTGCTCACACGCGAAATCGTGCTGGCATCGTATCCCGTCAGATTAGCAATGTCTTGCAACACCATCGGCTTGAGGTAAGTCTCGTCCCCCTCGTAGAACCACTCTTTTTGAATGCGCACAATAGCCCGCATTGTCTTGATGAGCGTCTCATTGCGCTGCTTGATGGCATCGATAAACCAACGCGCCGAGTCTAATTTGCTCTTTACGAACCGCACCGCGTCACGCATCTGAGCCGTCTGATTCTTCTCGTTAGAGTAGTCCTCCAGCATATCTGCGTACTCCTGACTGACGTGCAACTCAGGTATGTCTCCGGTGTTCAGCGTCACAACCAATTCATCGTCCTGGTTCTCCACATAGAAATCCGGAATGACGGTCGTCTGATGACGGTCGTACACTGTGCCGTTCCAAGCGCTGCCGGGTTTGGGATTTAACTTGGTTATCTCAGCAATGGCCTCTTTCAACTCTTGGTCGTTATACTCAACCTTGTCTAATAAGCGGTCGTATCTCCGATGAGAAAAATCATCAAAAGCAACAGTCAACACCCGCTTGGCCTTGGCAATCGCTTCGGTCTGCGGCTTCTGCTCCAACTGAATCAGCAGGCACTCTTTGAGGTTGGCGGCTCCTACTCCCGGAGGATCAAACTGCTTAATCTGACGAATAATGTCCTCCATCTCTTTGGTATCCACCGTCAAACCCTCGCGGAACATCAAATCATCGCATAACTCCTCCGCCGTTCGCCTTAGATAACCGTCTTCGTCAATGTTACCTACTACGAACTTAGCAATATGTCGCTGTGGCTTATCCATCTTAGTCAGGTAAATCTGACTCTTCAAGTACTCACCAAAACTGACTCCTACCGAGAAAGGTATATCCCTCTGCTCCGGCTCTCCGCTACCTACATCGTAGTAACGGTAATCCGGTGTCTCATCGTCTTGTATGTACTGGTTATAGTCAAAATCCTCGTTCTGAAGCGGATTGACGTACTCCTCGTCAATGTCTTCTTTATCGGAGTGCTCGGAAGCACCGTCCACGTTAACGTCCACGTCACATCCTTCCTCCAAGGCAGGGTTGTCCTGCAACTCTTCGTTGATACGCTGACCTAATTCACAGGATGGTAATTCCAGTAACTTGACGATTTGAATCTGCGACGGAGATAATTTCTGCTGCAGTCGTTGCTCTTGTGTTAAACTTAATCCTGTCATCCCTTGACAGCCTCTATAATATAATCTAATTGTTCGTCACTCAGTTCAGTGTGCATTGGCAGCGATAGCACGCATGATGCCAAGCGCTCGGCTACCGGGAAATCTCCACTCTTATAGCGCGGATCCTGATAAGCCTTCTGCAAATGCAACGGCACCGGATAGTAAATCATGGCCGGAATATCTTTCTCGGCTAACTTAGCCTTCAGCGCATCACGGTCCTGACCCACTACACGCAGGGTGTATTGATGGAAGACATGCGTTGAATCTTTGGCTCGACCGGGAATCAGAATATCCTCCCTGCCACCAAAGGCAGCGTCGTAACGGGCTGCGGCTTTTTGACGGGCAGCGATGTACTCGTCCAAATGA
Source organism: Candidatus Colicola caccequi (assembly GCA_018065205.1). Classification (GTDB taxonomy): domain Bacteria; phylum Bacteroidota; class Bacteroidia; order Bacteroidales; family Paludibacteraceae; genus Colicola; species Colicola caccequi. The sequence goes on along the minus strand of JAGHTR010000067.1, from coordinate 11,770 downwards.
CCTAACTTAACATCCAGAATGGCTGCTTGTATACTGTCCAAACGCGAGTTAACACCCACTTCGTCGTGATGGTATCTTACTACCATACCATGATTGGCTATAGCGCGCAGATGCGCTGCCAACTCGTCATCGTTCGTGAACAAAGCACCGCCGTCTCCGTAACAACCTAAGTTCTTAGATGGGAAGAAACTCGTGCAACCGATATCGCCCATTGTGCCGGCTTGCTTAACCGTTCCGTCCGAGAACGTGTATTGGGCACCAATGGCTTGACAGGCATCTTCCACTACATACAGATGATGCTCGCGAGCAATCTCTAAAATAGCCTCCATATTGGCGCATTGACCGAATAAATGCACCGGCACAATAGCCTTCGTCTTGGGGGTGATGGCACGACGAATAGCATCTACCGAGATATTCATTGTGTCCCAATCTACATCTACTACCACCGGAGTCAAACCTAATAAAGCCACTACCTCCGCCGTTGCAATGAACGTAAAAGTAGGAGTAATCACTTCATCTCCGGGACGCAATCCTAAGCCCATCAATGCAATCTGCAAGGCATCGGTACCGTTTCCTACCGGAATAATATGCTTGGCACCGGTGTAGTGCTCCAAGTGCTCACGAAAAGACTCTACCTGAGGCCCCTTGATGAACTGAGCCGATTCAATCACCTCTTGTATGCCACGGTCTATATCCGCCTTGATATGCTGATACTGCGTCTGCAGATCAACCATCTGAATCTTTTTCATATAATCTTTTTATTTATCCTAATTGGCTAATTGGTTGGTCAACGTTTCTCAACCTGATTATTCGCCTCTTCTGCTCCGGCAAACACACTGCCTTTATCCACCTTAATCACGATGTCCTTGGCAATCTCTACCAAGAAAGCAGTCTCTTGCACTTCCTTGATGATACCGTAAATACCACCTGAGGTCACAACCTTATCTCCTTTCTTCATAGCCTCACGTTGCTTCTGCAACTCCTTTTGACGCTTCGTCTGCGGACGAATCATGAAGAAATAGAACACCACAAAGATAAGGATCATCATAATCCAGAAACTTAAACTGCTTTGACCTTGCTGACCACCGGCAGCCTGTAATAAAATCATTGGTAACATAATTGGTATAATTTTAATTGTTATTTGTTATTTCTAATTTCGCTTTGCTCTCTGATGGAGTATGGAGTATGGATCGTTCGCTTTGCTCTCTGATGGAGTATGGAGTATGGACTGTCCTTATTCCATCAGCGCAGCGGTCCTTATTCCTAATTTCTATTTGGCTAATTTATAGCACTTTTCGCTCCGCAGTATTTCCTCCAGTATGCCGTTCACGAACAGATAACTCTTGTCCCCGGAGTACTCCTTGGTCAGCTCGATATATTCGTTCATCGATACTTCGGCTGCAATCTCCGGGAAGACATAAATCTCCGTCAAGGCTACTTGCAAGATAATCTGATCCATATAGGCAATACGTTCCATGTCCCAGTTCTTCAGATGTGCATTGACCTTATCCATCAAATCCTGTTTGCGATTAATGGCCTCCTCCAGCAGTTGCTCACCAAAGTGCAACTCATCCTCGCTATCGAACATCTGCAGCAGTTCTTGTTCCGCTCCGGACTCCTCCGAAAAACGTTTGATGGTCTTCACTACATAACTCAATACAACATTCAGGTCCGTGCTCCAATTGGCTTGGTCCAAACTGATTTCCATCTCCTCCAAAGCCTCCACCAGCGCCTCGTTATCCGGCAGCAAATCCGAGTAAATCTTCTTCCATAACCCTTTCTCGTCCTCGTACGTGGGCGCACTTAACTGCATGAAAGAACGGTAATAATCCTTCTCCTGCAACTGCTTCATCAGCGTCGACATCACACTCATCCCTGCATCCCAACTCAGATGACTATTATCCATTAAATGACGCAAGGCATGGTTGCTGAAAACCTGCTTGGACAAACGACTCTCAGCAAAATGGCGATTGGCTGTATACACACGGTGAGTTGCCTTCGCTCTGTTCTCCGCTTCCGATATCTGCTCACCGGCATACGTACTTAACTCATCCATCAAACTCAATAACATGCCGTACAGATTGTACGTGTCCGAAAAACTCTTTAATAGGTCCTTACGACTCTGATGAACCGTCTTGTCCCCGTCTTGGTAATACGCAAAAAGACATTGCATCACCTTTGTACGAACCATCGTTCTATTGATCATACCTCTATATTATATTAAAATCTGCTGCAAAAATACAAAAAAATTTGGAAATATGCAAAAAAAACTGTACTTTTGCACAAAAATTAATCAATTTACGTTTACGTTTGCGTTTACGTTTGCGTTAATTAGTTTGCGTTTACGTTTACGTTTGCGTTAATAAATTAAATACCATGTTTACACCTTCCGACCTTCAACAACTTGCCCAAAGAGGAATATCTCTCTCTACGGCACAAGCCCAAATGGATGCCTTCCGCAATGGCTTCCCGTCCCTTAACATCGTCGCTCCTGCGTCCATAAAAAAAGGTATTATCAAACCTTCCCGCGCTGAGCAGGAACGCTACATCAACCTGTGGCAAGAGTACCTCCAACAAGGGCATTCGGTGCTCAAGTTCGTGCCTGCCTCCGGTGCCGCTTCACGGATGTTTAAGGACCTGTTCGCCTACCTCGAGGACGGAGTGCAAACACCTTTCATCACGGAGTTCCTGACCAATAAAGATAAGTTCGCCTTTGGCAATGAACTGGCAAATCTAGACGGACAAGAGGCCGTTAAACACCTGCTGGAAGATATGCACTACGGCTCCCTGCCCAAAGGTCTGTTACTCTTCCATTCCTATCGCGACGGTGCACGGACACCGGCACTCGAGCACCTCGTCGAAGGTGCCCTCTATGCCGCATCCAATGGCGTGGTTAAACTGCACTTCACCGTCAGCCATGACCACCTGCCTATCTTCCGCAAACATATAGCCGATAATCTCGCTAAGTTCGAGAAAAAATACAAAGTGCACTTTGAAGTCTCCTTCTCCGAACAAATGCCTTCCACCGACACCCTCGCCGCCAACCCGGACGGCACACCTTTCCGCAATGAGGACGGCTCGTTACTCTTCCGACCCGGAGGACATGGCGCACTCATCCATAACCTCAACCAACAAGATGCCGACATCGTCTTTATCAAAAACATCGACAACGTCGTACCCGATAAACAAAAGAAAGATACCATCCGATATAAACAAATACTTGCCGGAGTGCTTGTTGAGGAGCAGGAGCGCGTGTTTAAGGCGCTGATGAGTGATACTCTTACCGAGGAGCAGAAAGTCGCTCTACGCCGCCCTATTCGCGTCTGTGGCGTCGTTAAAAACACCGGTGAACCCGGAGGCGGACCCTTCCTCGTGCAAGAACAGGATGGAACGATATCCTATCAGATACTTGAATCCAGTCAGATAAGTGACCCCTCACTCATGGCTCAGTCCACTCACTTCAACCCCGTGGACCTTGTGTGCGCACTCAAGGACGAGAAGGGACAGCCGTATAACCTTGAGGACTTCGTGGACCCGCAAACAGGATTCATATCTCATAAGTCCAAGAGCGGCAAGGAATTGCTGGCACTCGAACTGCCCGGACTATGGAACGGTGCAATGAGCCGATGGAACACCATCTTCGTCGAAGTACCTATCTCCACCTTCAACCCCGTCAAAACAGTCAATGACCTCCTCCGCAAAGAACATCAATAAAACCATGTCCTGTCCGAATAATATAGAGATAGAACGCAAGTTCTTGGTGCGAGATGACTCCTATAAAACTCTCGCTACCTCGTCCATCCATATCCGACAAGGCTACCTCTCCCGCTCTGCCAACTGCACCGTCCGTGTCCGGTGCTTAGAGCACTCCAATATATCCTCGGTCCTTGTTCCATCAGCGTCAGCGGTCCTTACCATCAAATCCGCCCCTGCTGCCAATGGCTTTGCGCATTATGAGTTCGAAAAAGAGATAACCGTCCAAGAAGCCAATGAGTTGCTCCAACTGGCGCTGCCCGGCATCATCGATAAACGCCGTTGGTTAGTGCCTATATCCGGAACATCAGGAAAATCCGGAAATGCCGGTATAAATCTTGTCTGTGAAGTGGATGAGTTCTTCGGGGACAATGCCGGACTGGTCATGGCGGAGGTTGAACTGCCTACCGAAGATACACCCTTTGTGCATCCCGACTTCCTCGGCGACGAAGTCACCTTTGATAAACGCTACTATAACTCCTACCTCGCCCAACACCCCTTCACCACTTGGTGATATGTCATGAAGAAAAACACTATCATAACTCTGCTCTGTTTGCTCTTTAGCATTGCTTACGCTGACGAAGTGACTCTCCTACCTGTCCCTTCCGAGACGCTATTGCAGAAAGTGTGGTACGTGTATTTGGGATTGGATGACGGTGTGGACTCGACCGCAACGCATTTCCTCTATGAGAACAGTGCCACCAGTACCGCAGGATCCGTGATACAGGATTTAGGTGAATTTGGAGAATATGCTCGGCATCAATGCCTGTATGGCTGGGGAACGTACAACTTCATCAATACTGCCTCCGATAAGTACTTGGCTCCTAATAAGGCCTCTACTGCCGCAGCGTATGCCGGCACTTCTAAATCGTCCTATAATAGCCTGCAATTAATACCCGTTCCCGAATCTTCCACTCCACAAAAAGCCCGCTATTTCATTCGCACTAAAAATGCACTGGATGATGGCAATATATACTATCTCTCCTACCAAGGTGCAGTCAAATGGTACCCCGAGACCTCCATGCCAATCAACCAAATAGCCGAGCATAAAACCGTAGCCAAAAATAGTGCCGCAGGATTATGGACGTTCTATGTGAAGCCCAATACAGTAACGGACCTTTCGCTCACCTTTGATTGTGGCACCGGAGGAACAATCTACGGTTCTGCTTCCTATTCAACCAACAGCACCGGCGTCCCTTGGCCTCAAGTCCAACCACAACCCCATTATGTCTTCACCGGATGGTATGATAATAATGCCTTCACCGGAGATGAGTACACCACTACCCATAACTGTCAAGGGTATTACATGGCGGATCATGACCAAACACTATATGGACGATTCATATCGCCAACCGATATAGATATTGTTACATGGACCGATAGTACGGTGCAGTTTATCTATCAGGGCGATGCTAAGCGCGTAAGGGCTCGCATCAGCCTCAATCCTGCCTCTGAACATGATTGGACGCATGCGCAGTTAGTGGATGGAGATATATTGGCACTCAATGACTTACGCATCGATAATCATGTGTACGAACTGCCCCTGCCGGATACGTTGTCCGCCTTTCAAGGCAAGACGATTTTCATCACTTTCTACGACCAATCCAATCGGGCAGTAAACTATGCCGAACAGGTCATCCCGTGCCTCGTTCATGGCGCGCAGACATCGGACTATATACAAACCGATGATGTGGTTGTCCTTAATGGAGGAGTACTCACTATAACCGCCAACCAATCCCTCGCATCTGTTGTGGTGTGCGGAGGAGGTAAACTAGTCATTCCGCAAGGTAAGCAGTTAACCCTATCCGAATCGTTGACATTGCGTGGCGGTGAATATATACAAGGCAAGTATGGTTTTGTTTATCCTCAGTTGGTGGTGAATGGTTCCCTGCTCACACCGGCTAATCAACTCACTTATGAGTACCTCGTTTCGTCCCGTCAGTACTATTCATTAACCCTTCCTTACGCCGTAGAAACATCTCAAATCACCTATCGTGACGGATCGCCGGCGGTGTTCGGCTTGCAATACTACGATGGACAAAAACGCACCCAACGTAACCCGGATACCAACAAATCTCAATCCGGCTGGGTAACAGCCACCATGCCTTATACATTGCAGTCCGGAGTGGGGTACACTATCTATGGCGAACCACAAGATAGTCGCTCCTATACGTTCTTGCAATTCCCGATGACCGTGGATTTGTCTGATGGAGAAAAAACCGGCACTGCGGAGACATATAAAAACGTGCCTGTCACTCCTTGGGGAGACTCTACAGTTCTGCCTAACGACCGCGGTTGGAACTTAGTAGGCAATCCGTACTTAGCCAATTATGGTGCGATAGACGGTTTAACTAATAACGGCATTGGCTTATTGGCTTTAGAGTCCACCGGCTACGTATGGCGTGGTGAGTTAAGGTATGTGATTGTACCCAATGATAATGGTACGTACTTCCTTCCTATGTTGGCTGAACGTGCTAATCTGTCGCCTTTCAAGAATTTCTTTGTGCAGATAGGAGAGGGCGATGCGTTGAGGTTCAATCTAAATCAGCGTGCGCAGCAGGCTCCTAAGCGTACAGTACCTACTTATGAGATATCAACAGGCATAACGCTATCCTCTCCCTCTCGCACGGATTACGCAGGCGTGATAATAAGTAAGGAGTATACCGACGCATACGAGTATAATGCGGACCTAAGTAAGTGGCAGAATGCCGACCTGAATATCTATGTCGTCAGTCAGGGTAATCAGTTATGTTTCGCTGCAATGAATGCCGAGTCCGCTTCACATATATCGTTAGGGTACTCGGTGTATCAGTCCGGCGAATACACGATTCGCTTTGATGATGCTCATTATAATCGTTCTGCGTTGGCGGCTCTCTATTTATACGATGCGCAATTGAACCAAGAGGTCAATCTGTTTGAACAAGACTATACGTTCACGGCGGCTAACGAGACTTCTAACCAGCGTTTTACGTTGCGTTGTGCGTCTGTCAAGCGCGTTCCGGTTGAGGAAGAGGATACAACATACTTTGACTATCTCGACTTAGATAATGCTCTTTGTCAGTATGGATTAACGGTGGGTAATCCTACTGAATTCACCGGTAGAGTGGACTTTGGTTGGGGAGGCGAGGATGGTTGGAAGAGCCGTCATACGATTTGTGATTCTGCTGTGTTCGATCCTTATACAGGTGACAGCCTGCTAATGACTTTGCCGGATGGTCGTCCTTCGGTCAGGTTAGGTAATACGGCATGGAGTGATGACATTGAAGCCCATAAACCTTATCGCGGCTCGGAGTGTATCACATATACTATTCCCATTACTCAACAACATCCATTCTTGGTGTTATACTATGCCGCCGTCTTGCAGTTACCTGCCCATCAGGATAAGCGGCCTGAGTTCATAATGCAGATTTTTGATGAGCATGGTAAGCCCTTGGGGTCGGAATGTTATAGTTTTGACTTTACTGCAGGAGATCAAGGATTGACGAATTGGCATACTGGGTTATATTATAAAGGTCTATACCCAGGAACTAAATCTAAACAAGCCGATGCAACGGTTTGTTGGAAGGAATGGACTACAATGGGTGTGGACTTGTCGGATTATATAGGTAAAACAGTTCTGGTGCGTCTAACTACCAAGGATTGCGGTGAATATGGTCACTACGGTTATGCTTATTTCGGACTGGATCGCACCAAAGGCAAGATTTCCTTGGTGGAATGTGGTAATACATCAGGTATATCTAAGTTTAAAGCACCGCAGGGATTCTTGTATGAATGGACTAACTTATCAACCGGTCAAATCATTTCAAGGGTTGACTCCATCGAAGTGCCGAATGATGGAACTATATATTCGTGCAAGATGAAGAATGTAGAGAATGCCGATTGTTACTTCACGGTGGAACGTAAGGCCGAATCTCGCTTCCCAATCGCTCGCTTTGATACGATTCATTATCATCATCCTGGCACTTGCCAAGATACGGTCATCTTAGTCAATACCAGTTATGTCTCCCTCAATGCCGAAGGCACGGACACTCTGCAACCACTTACACCTTGCGATGACGCTGAATGGCATATAGTGGGACCAGATACGGACTTTTATCTCTATCAGTACCAACCGGATTCGCTCTATTTAGTTACCGGTGGCGAATACACCATTACGCTTAAGGTCGGTATAGACGATTGGGCATGCGAATCAACCGTGGACCAAAAAGCCATCGTAAATGTGATTTCTACTATCCGAACCATAGAAGGCGATGACACGATATGTGCCGGAGACTACATCCAGCATGGCACTATTCGTCACTACGATGCAGGATCCTTCTGCGACACAGTGCCCGATAATATACGAGGCTGTCATGACACGATTATCTATAAGGGTTACCTGCATGTTAATCCTGTTTACGGACCCGATACAACGTCGGTGACTATTTGCCGCGGAGACTTTTATGTGTTTAATGGATTGCCTTATACCGAGCCAGGCTATTATTCCGATACGCTTGTTTCTGTATATGGCTGTGACTCTATCTTAGTGCTGCATCTGATGGTTTATGATTATGGTGAGACCTACGATGCTCCGGAACGGATGCCACGTCGTGCTGCTCCGGGCAGTTGGCAAGACCCCTTCTCGCTGGCTATCCGATACGATACAGTCTGCAACGATTCCGTTTATATATGGCATACTCCGTCCGGTGAACATAGGTATCGCGAAGGAGGTATCTATCGAGATACTTTGCCTAATCAATATGGCTGCGATAGTATCAGTTTCCTCTATCTCTATTGGTATGGTTACCGTCAAACGGATACGGTTCAAGTATGCGAGATAGACACGTTTGTTTGGCATGGAGATACGTTGCGTGCAGATGGTATTTACAAAGATACAACGTATAATACCGAAGGATGTTTTGATACACTCTATACGTTGAACTTCAGTATTTATCATCCTTCCTCATTCACCACCCGAGATACGATATGCGAAGATAGTTTACGTACTTACTCTTGGCGGGGACGTTCCTATACGGATCAGATAGAAGCGCATCCGGTCTTTATCGCAGACACAGATAGAGTCTTTATTGACCCCCACTATGCCGACCATTCATGTTTAGATTCACTATGCACGCTGGAACTCACTATCATACCAGTTACAACATCAGACCGCAATCGAGATACGATTTGTTTAGATAGTGTTTACGAGACCTACCCGGGCCGTCAATACATCTTCCACCAAACAGGCGATACCATTCTATATGATACCATTCGTTATGCAGGAGGTTGCGACTCGTTGCGTATTTATCAACCACTTTATATCAAGGATTGTTGTCCGGTGCTAACAGGTTCGGTAATAGCCTCTATCTCTTGTGCGGACGATTCGCTTATTACGCTTGTTTTTAGCGATGTAGAGGCTCCAATTACGCATTATACGATTCGCTTTGAACCAACCGCTCATTCGCGAGGATTTAGTGACATAACAGGACCGGTAGATACGGTGGCTCTGCAGGAACTGCAGATTGCTCTTCCTTATACAGATTCAACGTTGTATTTGCGTCCTGATGATTATCCTTATACCATTACCTTAGAAGGTGTTTGCCATAATACGGTTGAGATGCAGGATACAATTCGTGTGCTGTATCCTGCATGGATCATTGAACAGCGTTGGTCTGATGTGTTGGCTTTGCTTAATAAGGACTTTAATGGAGGTTATGAGTTCTCTGCCGTTAGATGGTTCCACGATGGACTACCAATGGCGGCGCAAGGGGAGCATCAGTCGTATATGTTGCAACGGTCCTTGTCCTATGGAGAACCTTATTGGGCAGAATTAACCCGCACCGATGATGGTAAGACATTCCGCACCTGCGCCGTGTATCCGGTGGAGATGTCCGACTCAACGTATGTGGGACAATGGGAAGAACCGGTCATTCAAATAGTGCCGGACCAAGGGAAGATTAAGATAGTTAGCAATATATTTGGACAGTATCAGATTTACTATGTAGATGGTCAGTATGTAGGTGAAGGAACCATCGTGAATTCATCTACCCTGCCGGCCACCACCATTGATTATCTGCCGTCACAAGGACTATATATATTAGTATGCCATCTCGCAGATGGTTCTGTAAAAACATTCAAACTATTAAGCGAATAATCTACATATTACTTGCCCTCTTCCTGCTCGTAGGAGTTGAGCCTCAATCGTCTGTGGTCTATGCCGCACAGACTACCTCCGCTGCGGCTAAGGCTAAAGCCAAAGCAGCTGCTAAACGGGCTAAGGAAAGAGAAAAGGCTAAAAAGGCGAAGGCTAAAGCCAAAGCGAAGGCCGCCAAAGCACGTGCCAAAGCCAAAGCCAAAGCAGCCAAAGCCAAGGCTAAATTAACGCAAACGAAAACGAAAACGCAAACGATAACACAAACGCCAACGTTTGTTTACGATTCGCTTGCTGCTTATCCTACCGATTCGGCACGCAATTACTTGGGCTTCTACGGCAACATCGGCTACAGCCGCCATACGTTCGTGCAGGATGGGTTAACCACCCAAGGCTTTGTGGGAGGAGGACTCGGAGTAGGGTATAAACTCAGATATAAACTGTTCCGAATGGATATCCGTTTGGAGGCACAATATACCGGCAACCACCTCACCGGTCATCTTACTTTCTTAGACCCCATTACGTCACCTGCACCTTCCATGGTTTATCGCACGCAGATGCATAATATCGTGGAACAACAACATGTGTTATCTGCAGCCATCCCGATTATGTTTGGTATGGAAAGCGACAAGGTCTACTGCTTGTTAGGTGTAAGACTATCTCTGCCGGTATGGACCGAATACCATCTGTCGGCCGACATCACCCGCTCTGCGGCGGATTATAGGTTAATTGATGACTTCTCATCAATGCCGTGGCATCAACTATACAGCAATTCTACCTCCGAGTCCGGTGAACTCCAACTCAGGTTTAATCCGCAGATTATCTGCGAAGTAGGTTGGAACTTGGACCATCTTATCCAACCTCGACGTGCCCATTATGAATTAGGTCTGTTCGGTCAGGTGGGTGTCCGCGACTATCGTTCCCCATCCCCATCTCCGTCAACGTCCACGTCAACGTTAACGTCAACGTCAACGTCTACCTTAGTCCCTTGGATGGTTGGACTGCGTTTCGGCATCTACTACGACCTCGGACGGAAACCCAAAGCCAAATCGTCAACTAACCCATTAACCAATGACCAATTACCAATTAGCAATAAGGACCGCTGCGCTGATGGAATAAGGACCGCTGACGCTGATGGAATAAGGACAGACCATACTCCATACTCCATCAGTGAGCGTAGCGAACAATCCATACTCCAAACTCCAGTTGACACCGCTGTTTATCAGGGGCAGATAGTGACTACCGGACAGAAAATCATCCTGCAGAATGTCTATTTTGCTACCGACAAGACAGAGGTGCTGCCGTCCTCGCAACCCGGACTGAATGATCTTTACCAAATGCTGCATGAGTACCCATACATCCGCGTCAAGATAGTGGGACATACCGACAATACCAATACCGCTGAATATAACCAACGACTGTCCGAAGGTCGAGCAGCATCCGTACGTAAGTCTATGCTCAAACGCGGCATTGAAGCATGGCGATTAGAGACCGAAGGGAAAGGACTGACCGAACCCATCGACACCAACGACACTCCTGAAGGCCGTCAACATAACCGCCGGGTGGAGTTCATTATCATAGAATAAATGTAGATTTTTTTGCATTTTTTTGTAGATTTATTTGCACAATCCAAAAAAAAGCAGTACCTTTGCACCCGATTTCGAATTTCAGTTAAATCAAAACACTTCAAAAACCGAAGAGGTGGTAACACCGATGAGGAGAGGAGGAGCACAAGTCGCCTGTTGATTAAACGAAGTGGCAATCAACCCTCGCGAACTTGTTGCGACGACGAAAGGAAGGGTGGGTGAGTGGCTGAAACCAACAGTTTGCTAAACTGTCGTACGGGTAACTGTACCGGGGGTTCGAATCCCCCCTCTTCCGCAAAAA
>JAGHTR010000013.1 GCA_018065205.1 Candidatus Colicola caccequi | reverse complement strand
TTCGTTATCATCAATAGGAGTGGTTGATTGCATAATCATATTGCCGGTATCAATCTCCTGCTTAAGCATAAAAGTGGTCAGTCCGGTCTGTTTATCTCCGTACATCACGGCCCAGTTGATTGGAGCCGCACCGCGGTATTGTGGCAGCAACGCGGCATGCACGTTGAAGGTGCCTAAACGGGGCATTGCCCACACCACTTCAGGCAGCATACGGAAGGCCGTTACTACCTGTAGGTCGGCTTGGTAGGAGCGCAGTTCAGCGATAAAGGCTTCGTCCTTGAGTTTCTCAGGTTGCAGCACCGGCAGTCCCACCGACAAGGCATATTGTTTGACGGGAGAGCATTGCATTTGGTGACCACGTCCGGCAGGCTTATCAGGCATAGTGACCACAGCCACTACGTTGTAACCACCTTCCACCAAGGCTTTCAGTCCGGCCACCGCAAATTCCGGCGTTCCTAAGTATATAATGCGATTAGTTTGCCCCATGACATTGTTTGTATTTCTTGCCACTTCCGCAAGGACATGGGTCGTTGGGACGCGGCTTCTTATCGGCGATGATTGGCATCGGGCGTTGTTGTTCGCGCGTATCGCGACCGGCAGCCGAAGCCTGACCGCTGGCCTGTGCAGCACGTTCTACGGCATCTTTCTGAGTGCGGTACTTACTGAGGTCCATACGTTGCTGAGCCTGAGCGCGTTGAACGGAGTCAGGTTGTTGCTGATGAATCTGACCGCGCAGCAGGATAGCGATAGCGCGACGGTTGAAGTTGTCTAACATCTGGCGGAAGATATTAAAGGACTCCAGTTTATAAATCAGCAACGGGTCTTTCTGCTCGTAGGATGCGTTCTGTACACTCTGTTTGAGGTCATCTAACTGGCGCAGATGCTCCTTCCATTCGTCATCGATAACATAGAGCACCATACGTTTTTCGAATTCCTTAACCACTTCTTTGCAATCTGTTTCAGCAGCGCGTTTGAGGTTAACGGCAATGTTATAAACACGTTTACCGTCGGTAATAGGAATGAGGATATTCTCATACATGCTTCCCTTGTCCGCATACACTTTCTGAATAACAGGGTTAGCCACCTGCATGAGTTTATCCATGCGGCGTTTGAAGGTCTCGATAGCAGCGACGGCCAAGTCTTCCACTAACTGGTCAGCCTTAGCATTACGGAATGTATCCTCCTCAAACGGCACTTCCATGGCGAAGGTCTGCATGACGTTGAACTGCAGGCTCTCGTAATCCATCATATCGCGGGCATCCAGCAGGATACTTTCGGCAGCATCGTAAATCATGTTGGTTATATCTACGCCGATACGTTCACCCATCAAGGCGTGGTGACGCTTAGCATAGATTACGTTACGTTGTTGGTTCATTACGTCATCGTATTCAATCAAGCGTTTACGAATACCGAAGTTATTCTCCTCCACTTTCTTCTGGGCTTTCTCCACGTTACTGGAGATCATGTTATGCTCAATAGCCTCACCTTCTTCCCATCCCATACGGTCCATGACGGCAGCAATACGTTCGCTACCGAACATACGCATCAGGTCATCCTCCAGAGAGATGAAGAAGACGGATGAACCGGGGTCACCTTGACGACCGGAACGACCTCTTAACTGTCTATCTACGCGGCGGCTCTCGTGGCGTTCGGTGCCGATGATGGCTAAACCGCCGGCTGATTTGACTTCGTCACTGAGTTTGATATCGGTACCACGACCTGCCATGTTGGTAGCGATGGTTACCTGACCTTTCTGTCCGGCTTCCGCTACTACCATAGCCTCCTGCTGGTGCAGTTTAGCGTTCAGGACGTTATGCTTGATATGACGCAGGTTAAGCATCTTACTCAGCAACTCCGATATCTCAACGCTTGTCGTACCCACCAAGACGGGGCGACCGGCATCCACCAGACGTTGAATCTCGTCGATAACGGCATTGTATTTCTCGCGTTTGGTGCGATAAATACGGTCATTCATATCGTTACGAGCGATGGGACGGTTAGTAGGGATAACCACTACATCCAGTTTATATATATTCCAGAACTCCCCGGCTTCCGTTTCGGCGGTACCGGTCATACCGGACAGTTTCTTATACATACGGAAGTAGTTCTGCAATGTAATGGTAGCAAAGGTCTGTGTTGCACCTTCTACTTTAACGTTCTCCTTGGCTTCCACGGCCTGGTGCAGTCCATCGCTCCAGCGACGACCTTCCATGATACGGCCGGTCTGTTCGTCCACAATCTTAACCTCGTTATTATCGATGATGTAGTCCACATCTTTCTCAAACAACGTATAGGCTTTCAGCAGTTGGTGCACGGTATGCACGCGTTCGGACTTGATGGCGTAGTTATTGTATATCTCGTCCTTCTTAGCCTGCTTCTCTTCGGCGGACAGGTTCTCCTTCTCCAACTCAGCGATTTCGCTACCCACATCGGGCAAAACGAAGAAGTTAGGATCGTCGGTATTGCCGGTAAGCGTATCTATACCTTTATCGGTCAGTTCGATAGATTTGTTCTTCTCATCAATCACGAAGTACAACTCATCGGTAGCGATATGCATGTTCTTTTCGTTCTCCTGCATGTAGAACTCCTCGGTCTTCTGCATACGAACCTTTATACCTTGTTCGGACAGGAACTTAATCAGGGCTTTGTTCTTAGGCATACCTTTGAAACTGCGGAACAGAGCCAACTCACCTTCTTCGCGCACTTTCTCGTCCTCGCTGCCCATCTTAGCCTTGGCTTCGGTCAGGTACTTAGTGGTCAGGGCCTGTTGGGTACGAACGAGCAGTTCAACGCGGTGTTTATATTCATCAAACATCTGATCTTCCCCTTTTGGGATAGGTCCTGATATGATAAGGGGAGTACGGGCGTCGTCAATGAGCACACTATCCACCTCATCTACGATGGCGAAGTTATGTCCGCGTTGCACAAGGTCCATGGGTGATGTAGCCATGTTGTCACGCAGGTAGTCAAAGCCGAACTCGTTGTTGGTACCAAAGGTGATATCGCAGTTATAGGCTTGACGACGTTCGTCCGAATTGGGTTTATGTTTATCAATGCAATCTACGGTCAATCCATGGAACATATAAATCGGCCCGTTCCACTCGCTATCACGTTTAGCCAGGTAGTCATTCACCGTCACTACATGCACACCTTCGTGGGTAAGGGCATTGAGGAAGACGGGCAGTGTAGCCACTAATGTCTTACCTTCACCGGTAGCCATCTCGGCTATCTTACCTTGGTGCAGGACAACGCCGCCGAATAACTGCACGTCATAGTGAATCATATCCCATGTTATCTCGTTTCCTCCGGCAGTCCAGTGGTTATGGTAGATTGCTTTGTCGCCGTCTATATCCACAAAGTCGAATCGCTCGTCGGCAGCCAGGTCGCGGTCCATTTGAGTAGCGGTTACGACCACGTCCTCGTTCTGAGCAAATCGGCGGGCGGTGGACTTAACGATGGCATAGGCTTCCGGCAGGATTTCGTCCAGCACTTGTTTATAACTCTCTTGGATATCTTTTTCGATTTTATCCACTTCGTTATACACTTTCTCGCGTTGGTCAATCTCCAGGTCTTCTATGCCGGCTTTGAGTTCCGCGATGCGGGCTTTTTTATCCTTGACGCGGTCTTGGATTTGCTGCATCAGGGCCTGACTCCGTGCACGGAGTTGGTCGTTATCTAACTGATCAATCTGCTCGTAAACAGTTTTGATTTGCTCTACATAAGGCTGAATTTCCTTCATGTCTCTTTGTGCCTTATTTCCAA
>JAGHTR010000105.1 GCA_018065205.1 Candidatus Colicola caccequi | reverse complement strand
GAATTAGGTGCTAAAATAGGCCTCGCCATCGGTTTTGCATCGGCTTCCCACCAACTAACCAACTACTCCGAACAATACACCAATCAGGACTATTATCCGGAAAACTTAGATTATACCATTACTGCAGATTCCTATAAACAATGGCAAAAACAATGGCAACTGATGGTGCCTGTCATGCTATCTCTTAAAACGCACGGAGTGGTGCTAAATATAGGTGCTAAAATGATGTACTTACTCACCCAAAATAGACAATTAGATGTGACTAATGCCCATATCAATGTGTATTATCCCGATTATGATGTGCCGACAATAGATTATTTGGCTACAGGACGATTACCGGGCTTCAAAGACCACCAATCCGGCACCGGTAACATGCCTAAATTATCTGTTCTTTTGGCAGGAGAAATAGGATACGAATGGGCTCTATCCTATGCGTCTTACATCGGGCTCGTTGCTTATGTCGATTATAGTGTGTGGAATAACTATTCTAACACCCCTGCCGGGCATCGCCTCATTGATGTGGCACCTATCATGAATAAGGAATATCCTGTTCCTGATATCAAGGTCAATTATTTGACGGATACTTATGCCGATAAGGTGAACTATCTTAGTGTGGGAGTGCGTTTTTACTATCTGCTTTCATCCAAATCCACCAAGCAGAAACATTCATCTTATCCCTGCCGTTGTATAATCAACTAACAACTTATATGCAATACTTTTCGTAATTATCTAAGAACAGGTTGACGGCTTCGCGGAGGGTGCCGTAATGTTCACCTCCGGCAGCGTTCTTATGTCCGCCTCCATTGAAGATATCCGACGCAAACGTATTAACGGGGCGGTCGCCCTGACTGCGGAAACTGAGTTTGATCTTATCTGTATCCTCACGCATAAAGACACTATAATAAATCGTACTGATCTGTAACGGCATATTAACAATACCTTCAGCATCCCCACTGCGGAAATTGAACTGCTTGAGTTCATTGCTGCTCAGCGCAATCAACGCCACATGATGTTCCGGGAAAATACGCATCTTAGTATGTAAACAGTACCCAACCAGACGCATACGTCCTT
The DNA here is from genome assembly GCA_018065205.1 of Candidatus Colicola caccequi. Classification (GTDB taxonomy): domain Bacteria; phylum Bacteroidota; class Bacteroidia; order Bacteroidales; family Paludibacteraceae; genus Colicola; species Colicola caccequi. Next base: position 21,617 of record JAGHTR010000105.1, on the reverse strand, counting down.
CGTGATACTGATTAAAGACCTTATCGTAACACTCATCTTTATTCACTCCTGCACGCATCAGTTCTGCCACAATCTCATACATCTCAGGGTTATTGCTGTTAAACTGGAAATTGCCCGTATCGGTCATCATACCGGTGTAGATGCAAGTGGAGTACTGAATATTGTATATTGAAGATTGAATATTGATAATTGCTAACTGATGGATGAAGCGATAGACCAGTTCGCTGGCAGAAGCACACTGCGGATACGAAATGGTGACATCAGCCATATCTGACGGATACAGATGATGGTCAAGCATAATGATGGGTGTATGGTGTTTGGTGTTTGGTGTTTGGTGATTAACAAACCAATCTGCCATATTGCCACTGCGTTTGGGTTCCTGGAAGTCCGTAACAATCACTAAATCGGCAGCATCCAGCAACGCCGTTGCTGCATCAGGATTCTTATCAAAAATCACATCATCCTGCGCTCCGGGCAACCAACTCAAAAAAGCCGGAAACTCATTCGGCACAATCACCGAGACTTGCTTGCCCAGATCCTGCAAGAACCAACGCATAGCCAAGGACGAACCCATCGCATCTCCATCCGGAGAGATATGCGTTACAATAACAATCGTTTGTGCTTGCTCTATCAACTGCTTAGCACGTGTAATAAGTTGAGTATCAATGAGATTCGAAATCATAATCTATATAATAACCAACCGGCGAGGCCGGAGAGAAGGATGAGCAGGATGGGGTTAGAGAACGTTGACGTTAACGAGGACGAGGACGTTGACTTTTGGGGGAACAGAGGCAGAAGCATGAGGATAAAGACAACGGCAAAAATAACCCAACTCTTCCAATCAATAAACGATGCCGGAGTCATTAAAGTATAGGCTGCATGAGCCACCAAAAGAACCACTAAGATACGAATAATCCGCATCGTGACTTGGAACGTGCGATTCTGCTGAAAACGATTGCGAATAACATCATAGACATAGCAGATAGTCAGCATAATAACCAAACTCGGCACCACAATAGCCACACTTGCTACCAACGCTCCCCATAGTCCTCCAACTGCATAGCCTACATACGTAGCACAGTTCATACCGACCGGTCCCGGAGTAACCTGACTAATCGCCACGATATCCACAAACTCAGTCTGAGTCAACCAACCTCGCGACAGGACTTCACCCTGAATGAGCGAAATAATGGCCATTCCTCCACCAAAGCCCAATAAACCGACTTTGAGAAAAACATATGTAAGGAGAAGATATTGCATATTTCTAACGTAAACGTAAACGCAAACGTAAACGTAAACTAAATTTTTGTAGCGAGGCGGACAACGGTGGCAGCGATGAGAGCAACCACAGCGGGACGGACACCCTTGAAAATAGCCTCGATAGTGGGATTATCTTTGATGTCACGGAAGAACATCGCAATGAGCAGAATGATAATAATGGACGGCAACACGGCTCCCAGCACACATGCCAACACACCCTTCCAACCGGCTAAACGATGTCCAATAAAAATAGCACTATTCACTGCAATCAACCCCGGCGCAGCCTGAGCCAATGCAATCATATTAGCATACTCTTCACCATCTAACCAATGATGCTTATCCACTACCTCCCGCTCAATCAACGGCAACATGGCATAACCGCCTCCAATAGTGAAAGTACCAATCTTGATATATGTCCAGAAGAGTTGAAAAATCATTATTCACCTTTTTCGTGCATTTGCTGTTTGATGAACTTAGTCATCATATTGATAGCAGCATTATTATGTCCCCCTTGCGGAATGATGACATTAGCATAGCGTTTACACGGCTCCACAAACTGCTCATGCATCGGTTTGACGATTCGTTGATAACGCTCAATAACCGCCTCTACCGTACGTCCGCGTTCCACTATATCGCGCTTAATAACGCGCACAAGACGATCGTCAGCGTCTGCATCCACAAAGACCTTCAGGTCCATCTGATCCCGTAACTCAGGGTTATGCAAGGTCAAGATACCTTCCACAATAACGATATCATTGGGTTCGACATGAATAGTCCGGTCACTGCGTGTACTGGTGATATAGTCATATACCGGTTGCTCAATAGCCTGACCCTCCTTCAACATCTGCAGGTGATTACTGATCAATGACCACTCAAACGCATCGGGATGGTCAAAGTTGATCTTCTGCCGGTCCTCAGCAGGCACATCGGACGAGTCATTGTAGTACGAATCAAGAGGGATAACAGTTACTTCTCCTTTCGGAAGACGTTCAATCAGTTTTCTAACCACCGTTGTTTTACCCGAGCCGGTGCCACCCGCAATGCCGATAATAAACATAAGAAAAAGGTGAAATGTTTGTTTTCGGACTGCAAAATTACAAAAAAATTTGCATATATCCAAAAAAATTTGTAACTTTGCGCGGTTTTTTGAAATTATATATGAAAATAGCAATTATCGGATACGGCAAGATGGGTCATATGGTAGAGCAGATAGCGATAGCCCGAGGCCATCAAATCGTTTGTCGCATAGATCAGGACTCCGAAGGTTTTGATAGTGAGGCGTTTGCTTCTGCAGACGTGGCTATTGAGTTCAGCACCCCCGCCAGCGCCAAGGGGAATATTTTACGCGCGTGGGAGCATAACGTGCCCGTAGTGTGCGGAACAACAGGATGGGACGTGGAGGAGTTAAGAGGTAAGAGGGAAGAGTTAAGAACGAAGACGGGGCACGAGTGGCTGATTTGGAAGAGTAATTTCTCAATTGGCGTTAATGTGTTCTTTGAACTCAATAAACAACTCGCTGCCCTACTATCCGCCTATACCCAATACACTCCCTCCATCACCGAAGTGCACCATATTCATAAACTGGATAAGCCCAGCGGTACAGCGGTTACCCTCAGAGAGGGATTGACGATGCACAATGCACAATGCACGATGCACGAGGTGCCAATTGAGTCGATTCGTGAAGGCGAAGTGGCAGGCATACATACGGTGGTATGGGATAGTCCGGAGGACACCATCACTATTCAACATAGTGCCAAAGGACGACAAGGCTTTGCCTTAGGAGCAGTAATGGCTGCGGAGGAGATGATTAACGCAAACGAAAACGTAAACGCAAACTGATAACTGATGACTGATATTAAGAAACGCATAGAGGCAGTGACACGCAAGGGGTGGATTGCTGCGATTAGTTGGGGGTTGATATACATAGCCTTCGTAGTTTGGGTAGCATGGAGCGATTGGGCTTCGTTAGGCTGGTTAGCCTTGCTGCCCGTCATAATAGATGCCTTCACCACTAAGTTCATCAACTGGAGTTGGTGGCGCAAGTATAAAGACACAAAGCCGGGACTATTCACGCTCTGCTCATGGATAGATGCTATCGTATTTGCCTTGGTAGCGGTGTACTTCATTAACGTGTATATATTCCAGAACTACCAAATTCCTTCATCCAGTTTAGAGAAGAGCCTGCGCGTCGGGGATTTCCTGTTCGTAAGCAAGATGAGTTACGGTGCTCGTGTACCTAACACGCCCCTTAGTATGCCCCTCGTGCAACATACCTTCCCGGCATGGCTGGGCGGAGGAAAGAGTTTCATTGAGCATCCGCAATGGGGCTATAAGCGTCTCAAAGGTTGGGACAGTCCCAAGAAAGGTGACATCATCGTGTTTAACTTCCCTACCGGCGATACCGTCTGCACATTGATGCAGAATCCCGATTATTACACGCTCTGCTATTATTACGGCAAGGACAATGTGACCCGTCGCAAGCGCGTATTCGGTGACATCGTATATCGTCCCGTAGATAGACGTGAGAACTACGTCAAACGCTGCGTAGGTGAGCCCGGAGATAGTCTGCAAATCATCGACGGAGTGGTTTATACGAATGGACAAATCGAGAAAGACTACGAGGGACGGCAGCATAATTACTACGTCGTTACGGACGGACACCTGTTGTCTAATTCGTACCTGGCTAAGTTAGGCATCAATAAAGACGACCGAGAGATGGTGCGCTCCGGCGTGTATCTGTTCCCTCTCACACAAGCCATGGTAAGTGAGTTACGCAAGAACAGTCACGTTCAGATGATTCAACGTCAGCCCGAAGCCGAGGGAGGCGAAGTATATCCGTTGGGGCATAACACATGGACCAGAGATAACTACGGACCTATTTATATCCCTAAGAAAGGGGACAAAGTGATGATTACCGAAGATAATTACTGGCTCTATCAACGTATCGCTAATGCCTACGAGCATCAGCCGATGCAGATTGGGCAGGAGTACGAGTTCAGCATGAACTACTATTGGGGGATGGGCGATAACCGCCATAAGTCCGCCGATAGTCGCTATTGGGGATTCATTCCGGAGGATCACATTGTAGGACGACCCATCTTTATTTGGCTGAGTATAGAAAAAGATAACCCTTGGTTCCGCGGTCATATCCGCTGGAATCGTATTGGTAAGAAAGCGTGGGAGTAGTGCCGACTACATACTTAGGTCCACTCAGTTGGTTTGCCCAATTGCCGGCTGCCATCGAGGTGAATGAGACATTTGAGAAACAGACCTTTCGCAATCGCTGCCTCATTCGCTCTCTCGCCACTAACGAGATGATTAGACTGACAGTGCCGGTATGTAAAGTAGAGACTAAACAACTGACGCGCGACATAGAAATCAGTTACCAACAGCACTGGCAGCACCAGCACTGGATGGCTATTCGGTCCGCATACGAACATACGCCTTATTTTCTCTACTACGAGGACTACTTAAGGCCCTTCTATGAAAAAGAGACTAAGTTCCTAATTGACCTCAACGCAGGACTGACCGAAACGATATGGCAACTATTGCAGAATGAACGCCCTATTAATAGTGTCCCCTTCAGGGGAAACCTCACGGAAGGGACTTATACCTGCTCTTGGTCCGGCCAGACATGGACCGACCGCCATCCTTGGCAAAACGAAGTAAGTATATTAGAGACCTTATTCGAGAAAGGTCCGGAGACATTAAGATATGCAGATTGATTGGAATAGTTTACGATTCAGTTACACCGAGACGGACTATATTGTTCGTGCCTCGTACCACGGTCACCGTTTAGCAGATGGCACCTTAGAGGGTACATGGAGCGAACCCGTTGCGACTCGCAATAAAATACTGCCAATGCACGTATGTGCTACATCCCTGCAATATGGTCAGGAAGCCTTTGAAGGACTGAAGGTCTTTCGCGGCATAGATAACAAGATTCGCGTCTTCCGCTGGCAGGCTAATGCGCATCGCATGCAACAATCCGCAATCGGACTATATATGGCACCGGTGCCCACTGAGTTATTCGGCAAGGCAGTTGAACTGGCGGTACGCAAAAACAAACGTTTTATTCCACCATACGAAACCGGAGCCACACTCTATTTGCGTCCCTTATTGATAGGTACGACCCCTAAATTAGGTGTAGGTCCGGGTTGGGACTTTGAGTTCATCATCATCCCTTCACCGGTCGGTCCCTACTACAAGACCGAAGGCGATGCTATTCCCTGCCAGACATTTATCGTCAATCGTCACGTAGATCGCGCCGCAGCATTCGGCACAGGGCGATATAAAGTGGGTGGCAACTACGCAGCCTCTTTCCGAGGCACCGAGACAGCACACCAACAAGGATACGACTGTTTGTTCTTAGATAGTCGCCAACATAAGTACATTGACGAGTGTTCAGCTGCTAACTTCATCGGTATCCGCTATGGCGAACAAACCCAATACATCACTCCTCGCAGTTCGGCTATCCTGCCCAGCATCACCAACGACAGTCTGATGACCTTGGCTAAGGAACAGGGACTCAAAGTAGTGAGACGGCATATACGTTTGGAGGAAATCAGCCAAATGGACGAAGCCGCAGCATGCGGTACAGCGTGTGTTATCTCACCGATCGATAAGGTCATTGACCCCGATAAGAACCAAACCTATACCCTGCCCCAAGCCCCGGGAAAAGTGCTGATGGGACTAAGAAAAGCCCTGCAAGATATACAGTATGGTCGCGCAGAGGATAAGCACCACTGGTGCAATATCATCCAATAAGCAATAAGCAATAATCAATAAACAATTTAATTCTTATGTTTGACAATCAACCTAAAGGGCTTTATGCTCTCGCACTCGCCAACACAGGCGAACGATTTGGCTACTACACGATGTTAGCCGTTTTTGCACTTTTCTTACGTGCTAATTTTGGTTTGGCTCCTGCCACCGCCGGATATATCTACTCCGGATTCCTGGCTTTTGTGTATTTCTTGCCACTAATCGGCGGTATATTAGCCGACAAGATTGGTTACGGCAAATGCGTGACCATCGGTATTATCATTATGTTCCTCGGTTACCTGCTCTTGGCCGTTCCTTTGGGAGGTATCGATAACGGAAGCGTAGCCCTGCCCATGACGGCTATGTTCGCTGCCTTGGTGCTGATTAGTTTCGGCACCGGTTTATTCAAAGGCAACCTGCAAGTAATGGTAGGTAATCTCTACGATGACCCTCAATACGCTGACCGTCGCGACTCGGCTTTCTCGCTGTTCTATATGGCCATCAACATCGGTGCTATGTTCGCTCCGACCGCTGCCGTCAAGATCATGGCTTGGGCGCAGGATAGTCTGGGATACAGCGTGAACGACACTTATCACTTCGCCTTTATGGTCGCTGGTGCTTCGCTGATTCTCAGTATAGCCATTTATTACGCTTGCCGTCCCTGGTTCAAGCATGTAGAGAACACCGCTAAGCAGCAAGCCGCTTCCGGACAGAAAATAGAGCAACTCACGCCGGAGCAAACGAAGAAGCGTATTGTGGCATTATGTCTTGTATTCGCAGTCGTACTGTTCTTCTGGATGGCTTTCCATCAGAATGGTCTGACCCTCACTTACTTCGCTAATGAGTTCGTCAATCCTGTTTGCACAGGTGTACAAACGATGGCTTTTGATATCATTAACCTCGTGATGGTAGTCATCGTTGTATATGGTTTATTTGGATTATTCCAAAGCAAAAACTTGCGTGGCAAACTCTTATCCGCAATCGCTATTGCTGCACCAATCGCCGTCTTAGCCTATAAGTACTTGCAAATCAGTCCTGAAGGAATCACTTTGGCTGCTCCTATCTTCCAGCAGTTCAACCCCTTCTATGTAGTAGCACTCACTCCTGTCAGCATGGCTATCTTTGGTGCATTGGCCGCTAAAGGCAAAGAACCTTCGGCTCCCCGCAAGATTGCTTACGGTATGTTAGTGGCTGCTGCAGCGTACGTGCTGATGGCTGTTTGCTGCAAGGGACTGCTCACACCCAGTGCACAGGAACTGGCACGCGTGACCGGCGAAGCAACCTTCGTCAATGCTAATGTGCTGATTGTAACCTACCTGATCCTGACCTTCGGTGAACTGCTGCTCAGCCCGATGGGTATATCGTTTGTCAGCAAAGTGGCTCCTCCTCAATACAAAGGTATGATGATGGGATTATGGTTCGTGGCTACTGCCTTAGGAAACTTATTAGTCTCGGTTGGAGGTATGCTTTGGGGAAATCTGCCTTTATGGAGCGTTTGGGCTGTCTTTGTAGGAATATGCCTGCTCGCCGCTATCTTTATGTTCTCAATGATGAAAAAACTTGAAGACGCAACCAAATAATATGAAAGAACAACTAATTAATATCGCCGAATATATTGAGTCCTTGGAGCAACGCATCGCATCGTTGGAAAAGGCCAATATCGCTTTGCAGGAAGTGATTAACAACCTGCAAGATCAGATTGAGAATAACGAAAACGTAAACGCAAACGCAAACAATAACGTTGACGAGGACGTTGACGTGGATGTAGTGATGCCTGTAGAACCCGAGATCCCGGAAGAACCGGAAGTAGAACCGGAAACTCAGGAAATACCGGAAACTCCGGAAGAACCGGAACCACAACCAGAACCACAACCACAACCACAACCCGAACCACAACCCAAGGCGGAACCCATGGTAGGTCAGGCGGTGACAGATATACGCAAAGCCATCTCGTTAGGAGACCGATTCCTGTTCCAACGGGAGTTATTTGCCGGAAAGGGGGAACAGATGCAACAAGTGCTGGATGATATCAACAGCCTGACTTCCTTGGACGAGGCCATCTCGTATATAGGTCAATTCGGTTGGAATACCGACAGCACCACCTACGAGTTATTCGTTAACGTACTTAAACGTCGCTTCAACCACTAACCCACTCTATGCTATACGTCGTTCCTACACCGGTTGGTAATATGGAGGATATCACCCTCCGCGCTCTGCGTATCTTGAAGGAAGTGTCACTCATATTAGCCGAAGACACCCGTACGTCATCCGTGCTACTCAAGCACTTTGACATACATACTCCTCTTCGCTCACACCATAAATTCAATGAGCACGAGACATCCGACGCCATGGCACAGTTAGCCATCAGTCAAGACATCGCACTCATATCCGATGCAGGAACGCCCGGCATTTCCGATCCGGGTTTCATGCTGGTCAGAGCCTGCGTTGAGAAAGGTGTGGAGGTGCAATGTCTGCCCGGTGCAACTGCTTTTGTGCCGGCATTAGTGGATAGCGGACTACCTAACGACAGGTTCTTCTTTGAAGGATTCCTGCCTCAGAAAAAAGGACGACAGACACGATTGCAACAACTATCGCAACTGGACCATACGTTCATCATCTATGAGTCGCCCTTCCGGCTGCAAAAAACATTAGAGCAGTTAGCCGAAGTGGCAGGAAAAGAGCGTCGGGCTTCCGTGAGCCGTGAGATAAGTAAAGTGCATGAAGATACACAACGTGGCACATTAGAGGAATTGATTGAACATTTTAAGCAACAACCTGCTAAAGGCGAAATCGTTATTATTGTAGAAGGAAAAAATGAGTAGTTTAAGTAATATGAAAATCCTGGCGAAAGAAACAGCCATCTACGGTCTTTCGTCTATTATCGGCAAGTTCCTCAATTACTTGCTGGTACCTCTTTATACATACGTACTGGCTAACACGGCGGACTACGGTATCGTCACTAACCTGTATGCCTGGACCGCCCTGCTGTTGGTTATTCTCACTTACGGTATGGAGACCGGATTCTTCCGATTCGCCAATAAAGAGGGGTACGAAGCATCATCGGTGTATAAGACCACATTCCTCACCGTACTATCCACCTCTGCTATCTTTGCCACAGTATGCTGTGTATTGCGTCAACCTATCGCCGGAGGATTAGGATATGCAGGGCATGAGTCCTTTATCGCCATGATGGCCATCACGGTAGCAATGGATGCCTTTGCATGCGTGCCCTTTGCCTACCTGCGATACCAGAAACGACCCTTGCTATTCGCTGCACTTAAACTGCTGTTCGTCATACTAAACATAGCCTTTAACCTGCTCTTCCTCATTGTACTCAAATACAACGACGTGTTCTACGTCTTCTTGTCCAATATATTAGCAACGGCTATTCAGACCCTTATACTCATTCCATTTACCTTGCCTAAGGGCGGTAAATACTCCTTCCCCCTGTTAGGCGAATTGCTGCGTTACTCATTGCCGTTGCTCGTGCTGGGAGTGGCCGGCATCATGAACCAAACACTGGACCGCATCATCTTCCCTTACCTCTATTCCGGCAACGATGCACAAGCGCAGTTAGGTATATACGGAGCGTGCTTCAAGGTCGCTATGGTAATGATGATGTTCACCCAAGCCTTCCGGTACGCATACGAACCTTTCGTCTTTGCTAAGCATAAGGACCGCCAGTCCGTAGAAGCGTACGCCGATGCCATGAAATACTACATCATCTTCTCCTACCTCATCCTGTTAGGCGTTGTGGTGTACTTAGATATATTCAAATTTATCATCGGACCTAATTACTGGGAAGGCCTTAAGATAGTGCCGGTCGTACTATGGACGTACGTGTTCCAAGGTGTGTACTTCAACTTATCGTTCTGGTATAAACTGACGGACGAAACGAAATGGGGTGCTTACTTCTCCCTTATCGGTTTGGTCATCACACTCGTGCTGCAGATCGTCTTTGTGCCTCGCATCGGTTATTGGGCTTCATGCGGCAGTAGCCTCGTTTGCTACTTCGTCATCATGCTGCTCAGTTACCTGGTGGGACGCAAGCACCTCAATGTACCTTATGACCTCAAGCGCATTGCTCTCTACACTATCCTCATTGCCGTCATATTAGGTATCTTCTACCTCATACCCTATCCCGCTCAGCATCAAATGACCTACCGAATGGCATTCGGCACTATACTCATACTAATCTATCTGTTCGTCTTCTATAAGTGGGACCTCAAAAATTTACTGCGTAAATGACGAGGACGTTGACGTTGACGAGGACTAAATAAAAAAAATCATGTTTTCAGGAATAGTAGAACAAATGGCACAAGTGGTTCGTATTGAAAAGGACCAAACTAATAAACACTTTACCTTGCGCAACCCATACCCTGCTACAATGGGTATTGACCAATCTATCGCCCATAACGGGGTATGCCTTACGGTCGTCAAGAACGACGGCGACCTATATACCGTCACCGCTATGCAAGAGACCTTGCGACTCACTAATCTCGACCTCATCAAGGAAGGCGATTGGGTGAACCTCGAACGAGCCATGTCCGTGGATAAGTTGCTGGATGGACATATCGTGCAGGGACACGTTGACTGCCGCGCTACTTGTGTGGAAGTCAAAGAGACCGAAGGCAGTTGGTACTACCGCTTCTGCTACCCTAGCACACAAGACATGATCCGACGCGGATACTTCTGCGTAGATAAAGGTTCAGTCACCATCAATGGCGTCAGCCTAACAGTATGCGAACCCGAAGTAATCGACGATAAAGGATACGTCTCGGTCTGCATCATACCTTATACGCATCAAGTCACTAACTTCCAATATATCCAAGTCGGCACCGTCGTGAATATCGAATTCGATATAATCGGTAAGTACTTGGCACGAATGAACCAACTAATCAAATAACAATATGGACAATCTATCATTTAATTTGGGCACCTCAGTTGCCCAGTACCTCATGCAGTATGGCGTATCTGAACTGGATTACGCTGAATTCAAAAAAGGTGTGGACTTTGTTCTCAATGCTTCTAAACAAGCCAAAGCGGACGGAGAGAAATTCCTGGAAGAGAACAAAAAACGCCCCGAAGTCAAAACAACCGCTTCCGGTCTGCAGTACGAAGTGATCGAATCAACGCTCGGTCAGAAACCTAAGGCTACCGATAAGGTCAAAGTGCATTACGAAGGCACACTCATCGACGGCACCGTCTTTGATAGTTCCTACCAACGTGGCGAAGCCATCACTTTCGGACTCAACCAAGTCATCAAAGGATGGACCGAAGGACTGCAACTAATGTCCGTCGGCAGTAAGTATAAACTCTATATCCCCTACGACCTGGCTTACGGAGCACAAGGTGCAGGAGCATCTATCCCTCCTTACGCAGCACTCATCTTCACCGTTGAACTGCTCGGCATAGAATAAGTGCTTAAAACACTCCAATATAAATAACCAATAACCAATCATAAATAACCAATCACAAATGAAAAAACTATCTATTCTAGCCTTCGCCGCTCTGGCTATGATCTCCTGCGGCAACACCTACAAGGCCCAACAAGTGACCTTAAATGACATGAATGACTCCGTTAACTTTGCTCTGGGGTTACTCAATGGTGCACAACTCAAAGCCTACCAAATGGCTGCTGACTCATCCGACGCTGCTATCGCTGAATTCATCGACGCACTCCAACGCGGCTATGACGGCAAACTGGACGACCTGTCTCCTATCGCAGAAATAGGTCAGAGCATCGGACAATCCGTCAAGAGTTTTGAAACAACCGGTCTCGTCAACCAAAAAACATGGCCTATCAACGAGAAAATCTTCTTCCAAGGACTCATCAATGGTATCCTTGGCGACACCATCATGATGCATCCCGACGAGGCTCGCGCTTACTTCCAAACACAAATTCAAAACGTCAATGACGACGCTGAAGTAACCGCTAAAATCGTGCGCGGAAAATGCGGTAAGAAAGTGGCTACTATCGTCTTAGAAACAACCCTCGACTCTATCAACTACGCTTTCGGTGTGGCTAATGGCACCGATGTCAAGGCTTATGTGCTGGCTGAAGATACTACCGGAGAAGGATTCAAAGAATTCATCAAGGCTGTCAATGCCGGACTCAAAAAAGAATGCATCAACCCGCAAAACATCGCAATGGGCGAACAAATCGGCAAAACCATCAAGGAACAAGAAGCCAATGGACTGGTAGGCGTTGAACAATTAGTTACCGACTTTGAACTCATCAAACAAGGATTCATCAATGGTCTGTACCAAGACGAAAGTCAATTCACACAAGAAGAGGCGGCTAACTATATCCAAAACGCTATCGCTTCCATTAAATATGGTCAAACTAAGCAAGAGGGCGAAGAGTTCCTCGCTGCTAATGCCACCAAAGATGGCGTCATCGTCACCGAATCCGGACTCCAATACGAAGTCATCAAAATGGGTAAGGGTCCCAAACCATCCGCTACCGACCGCGTCCGCGTACACTACCACGGCACTCTCATCGACGGCACCGTCTTCGATAGCTCCGTAGAACGTGGCGAACCTATCACTTTCGGACTCAACCAAGTCATCAAAGGATGGACCGAAGGACTGCAACTAATGCCCGTAGGCAGTAAGTTCCGCTTCTATATACCTCAGGAACTCGGATACGGCGCTCGCGAAGCCGGCTCTATTCCTCCGTACTCCGTTCTGATCTTTGAGGTTGAACTCCTGGATATAGAGAAATAAGTGCTTAGAGCACACCAAATAAATCACAACTAGTCAATCCCTATGGGCGAAATAACTAAACAAAGTATCAAAGGCACGATGGTCACCTATATAGGCGTGGCCATCGGATTCGTCACAACGTTCTTCGTACTGACCCGTTTCCTCACTTCCGAGGAAATAGGGTTGGCACGAGTGCTCATTGATGCCGCTACACTATTCGTAGGTTTAGCACAATTAGGTACATCCTCAGCCGCCTTCCGTTACTTCCCATACATGGAACGCAGTCACGGAGCTTTCTTCTGGACTACCCTCGTACCGCTCATCGGTTTTATACTATTTGGTGCACTGTACTGCATCCTACACGAACCCCTCTCGCACTTCTTTGGCGATAAATCGCCCCTGTTCATATCGTACTACTACCTGGTACTGCCTATCTCGTTCTTCTTGCTCTACCAGACCATCTTCGAGACCAACGCGAACGTCCTTTCCCATATCGTCATGCCCCGCTTTGTGCGCGAAGTGGTAGTGCGACTATCGCTACTAATCGCTTATCTGCTCTATGCTTTCCACACCATCTCATTAGACAGCATGGTATGGGCTATTTGCGGCACCTATGCGATTGCTGCACTTATTAACATCATCTACCTCATCGTCATCACTCCAAGACCAATCAGTAACCTCTTCTGCCCGGACCTCACCTACCTGCATGAACACCACGACGTGGTGCGCTCATACATCCTCTATACCCTCTTCCTAATCGTCACGGCTATCACCTCCGTACTGGCTCCTACCCTGTCGTCTTTCTTCATCACCGCACAGATGGGACTCAGTTACACCGGTATATTTGCAATTGCTACCTACATAGCCGTAATGGTCTCTATTCCCTACCGATCCGTCATTGCTATCACCCAACCTGAACTGGCAACCGCTATCAAAGAAAACAACATACCCACTATACAACGACTACTCAACCAAGCCTCCACCAACCTCATGCTAATCGGCGGATTCATACTACTGGCTATATGGATTAACATCGACCTCATCTTCCTCGTTCTGCCTAATGGCGCCACATACGCTGTAGCACGACAAGTAGTGCTCTTATTGGGCATTGGTCAGTTAGTAGTGGCTTCGTTTAATATATTCCTGCCTACCCTCTCCTACTCTAAATTCTATGCCCTGTCCTTACTCAACTCACTCGTTCTAACCATCGCAGCACTGCTGCTCAATAATGCACTCATTCCTGTCTATGGCATGGAAGGGGCTGCTGCCGCTACTCTCCTATCCGACCTGATATACTACGCCTTAGTCATAACAGTGGTCAGCCTGGTCACCCATACCCGTCCCTTCTGCCGTCAACACCTATACATCGTTCTCTTGCTCCTTATCATCTTCGCCCTCAACTACATCCTCGCTTACGCATTTGCCTCTTGGAACATCCCCCTCAGTGCTATCGTGCGCAGCATCATCCTGATGGGCGGAGGACTATATATCGTTCATATCACACACTTATCTCCTGAACTGCATGCGCTACTTCGTCAACTTCATATATAACGGCACTCCCTTCCATGGTTCGCAAACCCAACCTAACGGGATAACAGTGCAGCAAGTGATGGAGGAAACATTCACCACTATACTGCGGCAGCCTATCGCCCTCACCTTCGCGGGACGAACCGATGCCGGAGTACACGCCCTATCGATGGTGGCACATTGGGACATGAACGAACCCCTGTCTATAGAAATCACTAACCTCGTGGCACGACTCAATGCCCTACTGCCCGACTCAATCGCTATACGCTCTATCTATCCCGTCACCGATGATGCGCATGCACGCTTCTCGGCACTCGCACGCACCTATCAGTACCGCATCGTCGAACATAAATCGCCATTTGATATCAATCAATCTACCTATGTCGCTCCGGGACTTGATTACGCACTTATGAACGAAGCAGCAACCCACCTAATGGGACGACATGACTTCGCTTCGTTCTGCAAACTACATACCGATGTCAAAACCACATACTGCACCATCACGCATGCCGAATGGACCGCCACCGACGATGGACACGCCGTCTTCACTATCACCGCCGACCGATTCCTGCGCAATATGGTACGAGCTATCGTTGGTACACTATTCGAAGTGGGACGACATAAGATAACTATCCAACAATGGGATGACATCATCGCTTCCCTTAACCGATGCCAAGCCGGACAATCCGCACCACCACAGGGATTGTTCCTCACTAACATAACCTATCCCGATACGATTCACTCATGAAACGCTTTATCATCATATTCACCGTCCTGCTGATGCTCATCGTACTCACGATCGGCGGAGCATGGTACGCCATCCGCTCGGAACGAGTGCAAGGATGGATAGTGAACTATGTGACAGAGCATCTAAGCGAAAAACTGCAAGCACAAGTCAGCATTGACCATCTCTATTGGGACCTGCCGTCTAAACTCACCGTGTCCGGAGTCTATATCAGTGACCAACAATCCGATACCCTCCTTTACGTGCCATCCTTGCAAGCGGAATGGAACATCATGGCGTTGCGTGACAGCGTCCTCGCCTTCCCTTCTATCATTCTTACACAACCTTACATACGACTCGTCCAAGATAGTACAGGCACCAATGCCGACTTCTTACGCTCCCTCGCTTCTTCTTCCTCACAACCCCTGCCGTATGCTATTGACCTGCAAGACATAGCCATCCGACAAGCACGGATGCACTATATCCATCGGCCATCGGACCGCGACGTAGTCGTCAATGGACTCACTACGCAATGGAGCCTGACCATGGATCCTAAGGCAACAGGACCGGTGGCTAAAGTGCAGCAGATAACCGTCAAAGCATCCACATCCGGAGTGGACGGATACGTAGAAACACAACTGCATGGCTCCTTGGACTCCATCTACGCGGACCAAATCCAACTCGTCTATCGCAACAAGAGCATCTTCCGCGGACATATCCAAGTGCTACATCCTACCAACAAGGATAGCCTGTACGCTCATATCACTTGCGACGACCTATCCGCCAATGCCGTCACCGCCTATGGACTGGCATCGGATATCCTGCGTCGTCCCATGACTCCTCCCGATGCGTTGAGACAGTTAGGTAATGTCCACTACCAAGGACAACTCACTTTCCATAACCAACACATCACCCTACTCGGTGCCCTACGCACCGCCCTCGGCACTATACAAACCGATGTGGCAATGGATATGAACTCCGACACCACACTAATCGACACCACGCTCACCTCTCAACACTCAACTCTCACCTCTCAACACTCAACACTCAACTACACCCTCCGTGCCTCCTCCCGTTCGCTCCGCTTATCGCGTTTCGTGGATAACGTCCAACTGCCGCCACTCCGCGTAACGGCTTCGGCAGAGGGCTCGTACGATGCAAACCAACCGCTGCAACTCATATATACGGCATCGGCACAAGCGCAGTCGCCTCAATTAGACTGCAACATCGCCGCACAAGGCTCCATAGCCGACTCGCTCATCATGGATATGACGGCAGCATTGCCGGCACTCGTCACCGAACGACTATTCAATACCGACTCCGTAACACGACTGTCGGTCAGCACCAACATGACGGCGCACTGGCAGGCTCCTCTGGATAGTAACCTCCTTCAGCATAGCATAGGAACGATTCATATCGACTCCCTATCCCTTACTGGACCGCATCATCAACTTATCATACCTTATGCCGACATAACAGCCTCGTACGACTCGCTGCATCTGCTTACCATTGAATCGCCTGTCTTAGAGGCGGACATATCCGGTACCATGCCTTGGAGCAATGTGCCGGGGGCTATGATCAGATATGCGCACGAGGTGCTGCCGTCCTTAGTGCCTGCATCCGGCATCCAACCCGCGGACCAGCAACTCCAACTGCATGTCCAATGCAATGCCCTCACCGACTTGCTGCACGTCTTCACCAATACACAAATGGTCATCCCGGATAGTCTGGTCATAGACGGACTGATCAATGAACCGGATAGTGTGTACTGGCTTACTGCGCACTTGCCCGTTATCCATGCCGGCAATTTCAGTTACGACAGCATCGCCCTCTCCGTCACCAATGATACACCCGACCGCACCTTTACCTTCCATGCCACGACTAATCAACATATACGGGAGCAGGACTCTACACGACTGCAGATTGATAGTCTCACCTATATGGTGGATATGACCGCCCGTCATGATACGGTAGCCCTATCCTTCCTGCTCACTCCTATGGACTCGCTGGACTTCAATGACGATATAGCCTGCGTAGCCGCCTTTGCTCGGGACGAGGATAATAACCTACGCATGCATACCCATGTGCTGCCTACGCACTTCGACTTGGGCGTTAAGGAGTGGTCCATGGATGAGTCTGAACTCATCTATACGGCTGCAGATACAACATGGCTCATCAATCACATGCACCTCTATACCACCGACCAATCCATTGCCGTCAATGGCGCTATATCCAATAACCCTAACGATACCGTTAAGATTGACTTGCAGGATATCCAATTAGGCTATTTCCTGTCCGCTACGGCTGTTCTCAATGCCGTGGATATACAGGGTGCCGTGTCGGGATGGGTACATCTGTTCCGCCAGGATGATCGTACTCAGTTCGAGGCATCCGTATCCATGCCGCATGGGTATATCAATGGTGCCGACTTAGGTCGCGTCACCGCTACCGCTACTTTGGATTCGCTCACTAACCATATCCTTATTGACGGCATAGCCCAACGCGATTCCGTGCCGGTGGCTACTGTGCAGGGACATGTAGAAACCAAGCCCACCTATTGGGAACTCAATATAGATGCTAACGGTGCACCGCTGTCCCTCATCAATCACTGGACCCAAGGTATCATCAACGATATCGACGGCGAGGGCTATGGACGTATTCATGTCTTTGGATGGAAACTGCATACGTTCGTTACGGCGCAAGTCCTGGCTAAGGATGCCCATATAACCGTGCCGTTCACGGGGTGCACCTATTCGCTCACCGATACCATCGTGCTGGATACCACCTCCATTGCCTTCAATCATATACGTCTCTATGACAAGGATGGCCATTCGGCTACCTTAGATGGAGCTGTCACTCATGATAATTTCCAGGATATCCGTTTTGACCTCAATGTACGCTGCCGTAACCTGCTCGGGTTTGATATGTCTGCTACCGAGGACCGGATGTACTACGGTAAGGCGTACGCCTCGGGTAAGGTGCATATCTATGGCGGACAGGAGGTCAATGTCGATGTGGATGCGATGGCTACCGAAGGCACGGACTTCTTCCTCACTACCTCTTCCGCTTCGTCCGCCACTAATTCGGACTTCATCATCTTCCGTTCGGCTAATCATCCTGTAATAACCGATACGGCAACCGCTCCGGCTCCCGAACCTGTCATCGTGCCCTCTACACCCGTCCATCTGCGCTTCAATATCGACCTCACTCCGTTGGCTAAGGTCCATCTGCTCATGAACGCCCATAACGGCGATGGCGTAGTAGGTCGGGGCGAAGGATCCATCGCGCTCACTATGCATACTAATACAGGCGATATCCAACTGCTCGGCTCGATTGCCCTTCAGTCCGGCACTTTCTCCTACTCCATTGCTAATATAGTGCGACGTGAGTTCGCTATTGCCGAAGGCTCAACGGTGACTTGGTCGGGCGATCCGCTTAATCCTGAACTCAATATAACGGCGCGGTATCGCTGCACGGCCTCACTTAAGGACCTCTTCGGCGCCGATGCCTCTACGATTACGTCGCGCTCGTCCATCCCTGTGGACTGCGTGATTAAGATGCAAGGTAATTTCGATAATCCTACTTTCTCGTTCGGTATCGAGTTCCCGCAGACGGAGGAGTCCGTCTCTGCCCAGATATATGCGGTCATCAATACGGAATCTATGCTCATGCGTCAGGTCATCTATCTGCTGGCGTTCAATCGTTTCTTCACGCCCGAGTATATCCGCACGGCTACATCCGGTGGCGGCAGTGGCGAGGCGTATAGCCTGTTGTCCTCTACTGTGACGGGACAGATTAACTCGTGGCTCAGTAAACTCACGGATGTCGTGTCCTTCGGCTTTAATGTGCGCTCGGATAACCTGCAATCTAATTCGTCGTATGAGTACGAAGCTAATATCCAGCTCCAACCTGTTGATCGTCTCACTATCAATGGTAATGTAGGTTATCGGTATAATGACTTGTCTGATCGTCCTTTCTTTGGGGATGCTGATATCGAGTATGAACTCACTAAGAACGGTAAACTCCGTGCTAAGGTCTATACCCATTCGGTGGATAAGTACTCCATGAAGCAGGCTAATATGCAGGAGGGCGTCGGTCTCATCTTCCGTCATGACTTCAATCCGGGCGATGCCAAACGCCGCCGCGCTATCCGCCAACAACTCCGCGAACAACGCCAATCCGCCCAATCCCCAACCAAATCCAAATCTCCAAAAAGTAAAAAGTAAACACCATGCTAATAAAATGCTACACAGCAGCCCTACAAGGCATCAATGCAGCCCTCATTACAGTTGAGGTGCACGCTACCAGCGGCTACGATTTCTCTTTAGTCGGACTACCTGACAACGCCGTCAAGGAGTCTCATGACCGCATCTTTGCGGCAATACAAGTCAACGGACTCAATACACCCCGTCGTGCCCTTACGATTAATATGTCTCCGGCCGACCTCAAAAAAGAAGGAGCGTCTTATGACTTACCATTGGCCATAGGAATGTTAACGGCTACAGAGCAGATCAACACAAAATTATTGGACTATTATGTAATGGTAGGAGAGTTGTCTCTTGACGGCAGTCTTCAACCTATTCACGGAGCCTTACCAATCGCTCTAATGACTAAAGAACAGGGATTTAAGGGCATAATTTTACCGGAGGCTAACGCACGCGAAGCAGCCGTAGTGGAAGGCATTGAGGTATATGGAATGAATCACCTTCTTGATGTAATTCGTTTCTTAGAAGGCACTTTCATTTCACAACCATTGCATATCAACGCTGCTGAAGAATTTGCTCAAGCAGCATACACTTCTGATATCGATTTCTCCGATGTTCGGGGACAAGAGAACGTCCGCCGTGCAATGGAGGTCGCAGCTGCTGGAGGGCATAACATGCTGATGGTTGGTCCTCCGGGGGCAGGTAAATCAATGATAGCCAAGCGTTTACCAACCATTCTTCCTCCCCTTACATTGGATGAAGCATTAGAGACCACTAAAATTCATTCCGTAGTAGGTTTATTGCAACGTAACCAATCACTCATCGTACATCGTCCTTTCCGGTCTCCTCACCATACCATTACGGATGTTGCCCTTTGCGGAGGAGGTTCTAATCCCCATCCAGGAGAAATCTCGCTTGCGCACAATGGTGTACTATTCCTGGACGAACTGCCAGAATATAAAAGAGCCACATTAGAGGTACTACGTCAGCCATTAGAAGATCGTCATATTACCGTTGCTCGCAGTAAAATGGCCATTGATTATCCGGCATCGTTCATGCTTGTGGCAGCAATGAACCCTTGTCCTTGCGGACACTACGGAGAGAATAATCCTCTTCATCCTTGTGTTTGTACCCCGGGACAAATTCATCGCTACCGCGATAAAATATCGGGGCCATTGTTAGATCGTATTGATATTCAAGTTCCCATTCAAGCAGTCTCCTATGATCAACTCAAATCAATGCAGCCAGGAGAATCGTCTGCCTCTATTAGAGAAAGAGTTGTTAAGGCTCGACATATACAAGCAATGCGCTTTGCAGGCACGGCTATTCATTGCAATGCCCAAATGACATCCAAGCAAGTACATCAGTACTGCGCTTTAGATGCAAAATGCGACCAGCAACTAGAAAATGCTATGAAAACGTTAGGCCTCTCAGCTCGCGCGTATGATCGTATTCTAAAAGTCGCGCGCACGATTGCAGATTTGTCCGGCAGCGAATCCATCCAACTACCCCATATTATGGAAGCCATCTCATACCGTCAATTAGACCGAGAAGCGGTATTTAATTAAAGTCACCTTCTCACCACTTTCAATCTACTTTGGCTAACCTAAAGCGGTTTATAACGGGTTCTTAACGGGTTCTTATGCGGTTCCTATAAGACCATAAACTTATGATGCATCTATGCAACATAAATCTTGTTCTGAGGACTCTTTTTTGTGACCGGCAGAAGATACAACAAGAGGCAACGAAATGGCAATTTCTACCCGAAGTCGCATTTTTATTTGCATAAATGCAAAAAAATGTGTATCTTTGCAGCGCAAAAGAATATTATGACACGGAAAGAGATTGTATATAACTACCTGCAACTAAACGGGATAACATACGACGAATATGATCACCCCGAAGGAAAAACAATAGAAGAAGCACAACGCTGGTGGAGAAACGACGGCAGCATGCACTGCAAAAACATATTCCTCAGAAACCACAAAGGTAACCAACACTACCTCGTTTGCTTCGACTGTAACCAACAACTCGATATACACGAACTCGAACAACTACTCAAAACACAACTGCAAGCCGCAGGAAAAGCCGCGCCCGGAAAACTCAGCTTCGCTTCACCCGAAAGAATGAATAAATACCTCGGACTCGAACCCGGCTCCGTCTCTCCATTCGGACTAATCAACGACACACAACACCACGTCATACTGTTCCTGGATAAAAAAATAAAAAACGCACCAACTCTCAGCTTTCACCCTAATGACTGCACCGGAACAATCGTCATATCACAAGAAATGTTTGAAAAATACCTCGCAACCATAGGTAATGAAATTGAATGGATCTAATTAACGTAAACGCAAACGTTGACGAGAAACAGCTAAAAAATGGCAATTTCAACCCGAAATTGCCATTTTTATTTGCATATATGCAAA
>JAGHTR010000015.1 GCA_018065205.1 Candidatus Colicola caccequi | reverse complement strand
AAAGCAGGATTACGTAATGTATCACCACAGGCTATAGAGAAATCCTCTACCCCATTCAAATACAAGTTCATTCTTGCAATAGATGAAGTCAGACCGTTAATCTCCTGACCAAACACCTTCACGCCTTGCCACTCCTTACCTTTATTGCGCAAATAGTCAAGACTCTTAACAAGCATACCTCCTGAACCGCAAGTAGGATCATAAATACTCTCATCCGGTTGAGGTTGTAGAATCTCTGCCATCAGTTCCACCACAGTACGGTTAGTATAAAACTCCTGCGCCGTATTGCCGGCATCGTCGGCAAACTTACCTACCAAATACTCATACGCCTGACCCATCTCATCAGCAGGACAATTAGCCAACGATAAATCATATTTAGAGAAGTTCTCTATGATACTCGTGATGATATAGTCCGGCATCTTATTCTTATTCGTCCAACCATCTTTCGGACCGAAGATACCTTCTAAACCTCCTACCATACGACCATCAGCCTCTCTTGCAGGATTCTCTTGCTCAATGGCAATAAAAGCCTCCACTAAACGCTGACCTACATTCTCCGTCACCTCACGTACATCCTGCCAATGTTGACCTTCAGGAATACGTATCGGCAACTCCTTAGCCTGCATATTAGCATACTCTTCTCCACCTTCTTCTACAAAGGCTGCATATTGCTCATCATACACATCCGAAATGCGCTTGAAGAACAGCAACGGGAAGATATATTCCTTATAACCTGCGGCATCTATTTGACCGCGTAAATCCTCGGCTGCTGACCAAAGAAACGACTTAAGATCTTCTATTGTTATCTGTGCCATGGTTGTCTTTATTGGAGTGCGCTACGCACCATTAAAAGGTTAAACGCTGCCTCTGCATCACGAACTTCATCACATGCAGCCATAAAACGTGCACGTACATCTTCATAACTCTCCTGCTCCTCCTTGTGGTACTGCACATAGCGATTAGGCGACAGCACATAACCGGCGTCCTCAATCTCCTTTAGCGTTACCACACGAGATATATCTTCCTTATCTGTATAATCCAAATAGTGTTGATAAATCTCGTCGGCATTCTCGTTGGTCAATTCATTTTGTGCACGACGGACCGTCAGTATCTTGGACGCATCTATCATCAATACCCTTGCCGAATGCTCTGCCGGTTTATGGCGACGGAACACCAACACACATGGCGACAACTGAGTACCAAAGAAAAGTTTCTCTCCTAAGGTAATAACAGCCTCCAAAAGGTCAGTCTGAATCATCGCTTCACGTATCTTACCTTCTACATTACCACGGAACAGTACTCCCTGAGGCATCACAACAGCCATACGTCCGGTACCGGGCTTCATGCTCTGCACCATGTGCTGAATCCATGCAAAGTCGGCACCTGTATCATCGGTAGGCGTGCCCCATATATTACGGCCATACTTATCGTTCATCCATTCCTTTTCACCCCAACGTTTAAGTGAAAAAGGAGGATTGGCTATCACACAGTCAAACTTAGCAACCGTGCCTCCTTGCAATATCTTCGGTTCACGAAGTGTATCGCCTTGCATGATATTAAAGTCCGATGCCCCATGCAAAAAGAGGTTCATCTTAGCAATAGCGGCATTGGTTACGTTCTTCTCCTGACCAAAGATACTACCACAACAGAGAGCGTCGTTCTTCATGTGACGAACACTTTCTATCAACATACCACCACTACCACAAGCAGGGTCATAAACGGTCTCTCCGGGCTGAGGATCAAGTATATCTACCAACAGACGAACAACTGCACGAGGAGTGTAGAACTCGCCAGCCTGCGCCTTGCTATCATCTGCAAACTTCTTAAGCATAATCTCATAAGCGTCACCCATCAAGTCATTCGGATAATCCTTATTCCCCAACTTGCGCTTGGACATGTGCTCTATAAGGGCCGTAATACGTTCATCTGTCAACACACGCTTATCGGTCCATTTCTGCGCCGAGAATATACTTAATACGCCATATAACGTATCCGGATTAGCCAACTCAATCTGTCGCATGGCACCCACAAGAGCAGCTCCCACATTTTCCGTACGCTCACGTACATCCTGCCAGTGACAACCTTCTGGTATATCAAAGCGGTGTTGCTCAGGAAGGGCTGCATACTCTGCATCGCCTCCACTCTCCTCTAACGCCTCTGCCGTCTCCTCATCATACACATCGCTCAAACGCTTGTAATACAATAGCGGCGTTATATAATCTTTGAAGTTATCCTGGCTCACCGGACCACGTAAGATGTTGCATGCCTCAAACAGGAAGTTGTACAACTCCCTCGGCGTTCCCATCTCCTGTACATCTTTAGTCTGTTGCTTTGCCATATCTTATTCTTTTCTTATCAAATTCCTTTGCACGCTGCAAAGGTACTAAAAAAAAATGACATACACAAATAAAAATGTATGTCAATTGCAAATTATAACGAGGACGAGAACGAGAAACAATAAAATCCGCTGATGATGTCAGCGGATTTTATTTTGTTACTAATTTTATCTTACGTGCCATAGTTGTCAGTACTCAGTTATTTTGCTTGCACATGGTGTTTCCGCTTAACGGAAAAACCGTATCTAGGGAAAAGGTCTCCCTTTGTGACTGCAAAAGGTACTGATTTATTTTTAAAATGCGCAAATTTATTGACAATTTTGGCATGTTTTTATTGACAATTTTGGCATGTTTTTATTGACAATTTTGGCATGTTTTTATTGACAATTTTGGCATGTTTTTATTGACAATTTTGGCAGAACGTCTCAAAAGTTATCAAAGGTGCCAATCTGTACCTATGTATAAACAATAGCAAAGGTACTGATTTATTTTGAATT
>JAGHTR010000209.1 GCA_018065205.1 Candidatus Colicola caccequi | reverse complement strand
TGGTATGTCCCTGATGATTGGCGATTAGACTATCTTCAAGAGTATATAACGCCGCTTCGTACGAGATAAATTCGCCCTCTTGCCACGTACTATCCTGACTATGCAAACCACGAATCCAATAATTATCCTCTGTCATCACATAGCCCTGTTTGGCATAACGAGTCAGTAATAAATCCGCCTCATCCGCCATTTTTTGGTTAAAAGCCATTGCATTTACCAAAGCCGTATCTACCACAGCCGACCCATGGAAGACAGGCCGTTGTGGCGCAGTAGGTTTACATCCTGCACAAAGAATGATTATAAATATGACCAGCAGGCTATTTCTCATTATCCGCCAAACGTTCCAAATACCGTCCATACGCGGTTTTCATTTCCTTACCCAATGCACGAAGTTGCTCCGTCGTAATCCAACCATTCCGCCATGCTATTTCTTCAATACAAGCCACATAGAACCCTTGTCGATTCTGAATAGTAGCAATAAAATTACCTGCTTCCAAGAGGCTATCGCAGTTGCCTGTATCCAGCCATGCAAAACCGCGGCTGAAGAGTTTTACCTTAAGAGTACCTTCCTGAAGATATAACTTATTGAGGTCCGTAATCTCATATTCACCCCGAGCAGAAGGTTGCAGATTAGCCGCTTTCTCGCAGACCGTTTTATCATAGAAATACAGGCCCGGCACCGCATAATTACTCTTCGGATGCTCAGGTTTTTCCTCTAATGACAGCACATTACCCTTTTGGTCAAACTCCACAACACCATACGCTCTTGGGTCAGCTACTTCGTAACCAAAGATACAAGCGCCCTTACCTTTCTCCACTTGTTCTGCGGCTTCGCGTAGCATGATATTAAAGTTATGTCCATAGAACATATTATCCCCCAATATCAAGCAGCCCGGTTCTCCATTCAAAAACTCAGCACCTAATACAAAAGCCTGGGCAAGACCATTAGGAACTAATTGCACCTTATAACTCAAACGTGCACCTATGCGACTACCGTCACCCAATAATTCCTCAAACATAGGTAAATCGCGTGGCGTAGAAATAATCAATATATCACGAATACCCGCTAAGAGCAGGCTGGACAATGGATAGTAAATCATCGGTTTATCATACACCGGCATAATCTGCTTACTAATAGCCTTACTGAGGGGATACAACCTGGTTGCAGAACCTCCTGCGAGAATGATTCCTTTCATTTTATCTAAAATTTTGCGCAAAGATACTAAATTATTTGCATATATGCAAAATTTTTTATATTTTTGCAGTCAAATTATATCATTTATGGCAAGAACAGAGATTTCCACATTGGGTGAGTTTGGTTTAATACGTCATCTCACCGACAAACTTCCTTTACAACAACCATCTAGTAAGAAAGGTATCGGTGACGATGCCGCAGTTATGCAATTTGGTAGCAAACGTGTATTGATGACGACGGATCTTCTTTTGGAGGGGATTCATTTCAATTTAGAATATGTGCCACTTAAGCATCTTGGTTACAAGGCAGTTGCGGTTAACTTATCGGACATTTATGCCATGAATGGCACACCCACACAAATTACCGTCTCTTTAGGTGTTTCAGCACGATTTAGTGTGGAAGACCTTGAAGAATTGTACGCGGGCATGCGCCTCGCGTGCGAAAAGTATAAGGTGGACCTTGTAGGAGGAGATACATCGGCCAGTATGACAGGTCTTACTATCAGTATCACCTGTTTAGGTATTGCCAACGATAAAGACATCGTTTATCGCAATGGTGCTAAAGTGAATGACCTCATCTGTGTTTCCGGTAATTTAGGGACCGCTTACATGGGATTACAACTACTAGAACGTGAGCGTATCGCACACGCCCATCAAGATTCCCAACCGGAAAGTATCCCTGCCTTTGAGGGCCGCGAATATCTATTGGAACGGCAACTCAAGCCCGAACCACGTCAAGATATTATTGACAAACTGCGTGAAGCAGGTGTCCGCCCAACTGCAATGATGGATATCAGTGATGGCTTAAGCAGCGAAATCAAGCACATCTGTCATCAATCTAATGTAGGTTGTGCCATCTACGAAGATAAGATCCCTATTGATTTCGTAGCAGCCGAAGTGGCAGAGGAGATGAATCTGAACATTGTCACCTGCGCCCTTAATGGCGGAGAAGATTACGAGTTGCTCTTCACGTGTAACCTCAAGGACTACGAGAAATTAGTGGGCATTGAGGATGTTTATATCGTTGGTCATATCACCAAACCTGAGTTTGGCACGATGCTGATTGGACGCAATGGCGAAGAATTAGAGTTGCAAGCCCAAGGTTGGCAAGCATTTAAGAGTTAAGAATTAAGAATTAAGAGTTAAGAATGAATATAACCATTTTAGGCACCGCTCACCCTTATCGAGGTGGTCTTGCCACCTTTAATGAACGTCTGGCTCGGCAGTTTCAAGACGAAGGACATAATGTGCAGGTAATAACCTTCACACTACAGTATCCATCTTTCCTTTTTCCCGGTAAGACGCAATATACCAACGACCCTGCTCCTAAGGATTTATCCATTCAACGGGCTCTTAATTCATGCAATCCATTCAACTGGATTCGTCTTGGGCGCAAACTACGTCGTGAGCAACCGGATTTGCTGATTTGCTGCTATTGGATGGCCTTCTTTGCTCCTGCCTATAGCACTATTTGCCACATTGTTAAGCGCAATCGAAAGACCCGTTGCATCGCCTTGGTGCATAATATGTTCGGGCACGAGAAGAGTATATTAGACAAACTCTTTGCTCCGTTTTTTGTAGGTCGGCAAGATGCGTTTGTAGCACTTAGCGATTCCGTTGTCAAAGACATTCATCATCTCACCAAAGCCCCTGCCATTTCCTCTCCCCACCCCATTTATGACCATTATGGCGATCGCATGAGTAAAGAGGAGGCATGCAAAGTATTAGGATTGGACTCGACAAAGAACTATATCCTTTTCTTTGGACTTGTTCGTGCATACAAAGGGCTGGATTTGCTCTTAGATGCTATGGAGAAAATCAAAGACACGCAACCCGATATCCGTCTGTTGGTGGCCGGAGAGTTTTACGAGAATGAAGCAACTTATTTGCAACAAATCGAGCGCAATGGCATTGCGGACCGCGTTATTCTACGAAACGAATTTATTCCCGATGCCGATTTACGCAAGTACTTCGGTGCAGCAGACCTGATTGTACAGCCCTATAAGTCCGCCACACAAAGTGGAGTAACGCAGGTTGCCTTTCATTTTGAGAAGCCTATATTAGTGACTAATGTAGGCGGTTTGGGAGAGATTGTGCACCATGGTAAAATGGGTTATGCCGTTGTGCCGGATAGTCAAGAGATTGCCGAAAGCATTGAGGATTATTTCCGTCACAACCGTCAACAAGCCTTCACTACTTACCTTCAAAAAGAGAAAGTCAAATATGGCTGGGACAGGATGACAAAAGCCTTCCTATCACTGGGGGTGATGAAAAACTGAGCAATTTGTATCTTTTTCACCATATAAACGCAATTTAAATGGAATTTTGATGCAATTTCCTTGATTTTTATTAAAAAAAATTGCAGATATCAAAAAATAAGTGTATCTTTGCACGGATTTTTCGTTGGAAAAAATTTCAGTTAAACTTTTTAAGCAAATTAATTAACAAGATAATATGAAACGATATTTTACTCTTTTATTTATTGGAGCCTTTTTCCCAATTATGATGACTGCTCAAGAGCAGGAAAATCAACCTGTTACCAGCCATTATTTTCATCTTCTCGTCGGAGGAGGATTACATTCTCAAGACATAATTAATTCTTTTGATTTAAACAATAAATTTGGTGGAGGAGCATTATTAGAACTTCAATATCAGTATATTCCTAATCATTGGGGATTAGGATTGGGTGTTCAGTTGTCCTACTTAAATTCAAATTTACAATTCCCAAAATCATACGAAACAGATTACATTTTGAATAATGCTAATCGGACATTAGTTCATATGGCGAAAATTAATGAATTCAATCATATGCTGATGGTAGAAGTCCCAATACAAGCATTTTGTCTCTACCCTATTGCTGACAATTGGCAGATTAATGCCGGATTGGGCATCAACGTCGGATTTCCTATTTACGGACAACATAATATTGACTCCAAACAATACTATGTGCAAGAAAGTTATTTAGGCTCAACTGCGACTAATGCTTGGCAAGAAAATCCATTGTTTGATGATGTAAAAAAAGACTTACGAGGAAAAACCACGTACAAACTTCCCACGATTGGTCTTCAAGCGGATTTAGGATTTATCTATCAATTTGCACCAAAGTATGCGCTATACTTAGGCGTGTATGCCAATTACGATGTGCTAAACACCTATAAATATCAAGAGACAGAATTATATTCTTCTTCCGACGCCGGCATACTGAATAGTTCACATGTCTCTCAAATACGTCCCTTTGAAGCAGGTGTCAAAATTGGTTTCCGGTTCCATCTGAAAGATGCTCGTAGAGAACGTGAATTACAAGAAGCAGAAGCACTTCGCCAAGCAGAAGAAGAGAGACAACAAGCATTAGCCAAAGAAGAAGAGGAACGGCAAGCTGCTATCAAGGCAGAAGAAGAAAGATTGGCAAGAGAACGTGCCGAAGCAGCAAAACAACAAGCCATTAAGGAAGAACAATTACGCAAGGAGCAAGAGGCTAAAGAACAAGAAGATATAGCTTTAGCGTTAGACAAGAGTGTTGTATATTTTAATCATAATCAAGCGATTGTCCAAGCCACTCCAGGAACAGATGAAGGATTGGCAGATATTCAGAAATATCTCCAAAAATACCCAGACAAGCATTTAGTTATTATTGGGCACACCTGTGATATGGGAGAAGAAGATTATAATAATCAACTCGGATTGATTCGCGCAGAATCCTATAAGGCTTATTGCATTAAGCAGGGTCTAGATGGTAATCGTTTGGAAGTACAAACCAAAGGAAAATCTGAGCCTATTGCTACTAATGCCGACATAGAAGGACGGTCTAAGAATCGTCGTATCTCATTGCGAATAGAGTAATCTTCCCTGACTATCCATCTTGTCGTGGGGGAG
Source organism: Candidatus Colicola caccequi (assembly GCA_018065205.1). GTDB lineage: Bacteria > Bacteroidota > Bacteroidia > Bacteroidales > Paludibacteraceae > Colicola > Colicola caccequi. The sequence continues at coordinate 6,090 of JAGHTR010000209.1, read as the reverse complement.
GGTAAGAAGCATAATATTCCAAGTAAACTTACAAAACAACAAGAGGAGGTTGCCCTCCCCTTGTGTGAATAGTGTTCCCTAATGGATGTTTATTTTACTTTCCGTCCTGTGGCGTTATAGAGTTCGTTACCACAACGAATATAAAGTTGCCTCTCATGGATGAACTTTTCTACCTTGCTTTGTGTATTGCCAACCGTTGGCGTTCATTATAAAAGATTTTGAAGAAGTAAATATAAAAAGCGAACCACTCCAAAAAAAGGAGTGGTTCTTATCCATTTTAGAGTGCAGTCTGCAGAGACGGGGCCTGCAGGGGCACTTGGGGATTCCTTTCGAAATCGAGTACAAAGGTACAACTTTTTCTTGATATGTGCAAATATTTTTTTGATTTTTTGTCAAAAACCAGCAATTTTTTGCATTTTCTTATATGCGAACAATGATTTTTCTTGTAAAATCTGCTTAGCTTGCTCTATTTCCTGTTGCATGTCAATTACACGATTTTCTGAGACTTGACCCAATAAATATGTAATCACTTTTAGCATACCTGATAAGTTGTGCCTTTCTTCCCCTGCTAATGTTCCAATTGGTCCTTTAGATATGGACATTGGTAAACGATAGTCAAACAACACCAACCCGTGTGCACAAGCATTACGAACCATTCGCGCTGTATCTATATAACTCAGGAATGTTGAAGCCTGATTAATGTTAAATCGCTTACTAATTAGACGTTGATCGTCATTCCATATCAAATCTTTATATAAGTATACCACTTTACCAAACATCATCATCTCAATAGTCTTCCATGCTGGCGCATACCGATCACTAGGATATTTTTTATGATGTCGTTGTAGGGTTGGACACGTTCGTAATAACTCTTTATATACCTCCCTCCTAAATGTACGGACATAATCAGGATTGACCACCGACTTATTGACAAACCATTTAGGATCAGAAATATATTTGTTACTGATGTAATAAGTCATTGCTGTACGGAATGCGACTTCTATTCGTGTCAAATATGGCACAAGAATCTTACGTAAATCAAAATCAAAATAGTATAGCGCAACTATATCCTCAAATTTTGTTCCTTCAATAAATTCGTGTGTTCGATTGTTGAGATTGGGGTATGATTTCTCAAATGGGAAAGTATAAAAACACAAACGATAATAGCCGATATCGGATAATACTTCCTTGGCTTTTTCATCATCACTAATAATCATGCCACGAGAACGTAGTATCTCAATTTGTTGCTCTATGGTAGTCGCAGACTTTTTCATCATATAATCTAATACCCCGCAAAGGTACTACTTTTTTCTTAATTGTGCAAATTTTTACAGAAAAAAGTACGATTATTACGAAGATTTTTATAGCAAAAATCAAAAAGTAAGCATAATGCGTCTAAAGTAGGCAACCATTTCGCGATCATGACGCGACCACATGCAGCTAACGGAAGCCCCACCTAACCCCCGCCCAAAAACCTACAACAGCAAGGAGATTGCTCTCCCCTTGCTGATACTGATGTAATCTATTTTGAGTTTATTCGTAAACACTACTCGTTGTATGAGTGATAGGTTTATTGTTTTACTCCCTCAAAATTATCCACAATTTTAATCTTGATATCTTCAAAGTTATCTACTATTTTAACTTTCACATCTTCAAAAGCATCAACTATCTTAACTTTGCCACATGTGTTCTCAAACGAATCTACAATGCGAATATCTGCATCCTCGAATGAGTTGACAATTTTAACCTTAATGTCCTCAAAGGAATCCACAATCTTTACTTTTCCATATAGTGGATAAGACTTTCCATCTTTGGTAACGGTGCAAGTCGCTTTGTCGATTGTAATTTTGTCACTAGCAAACAATGGTACTGCTAGTAATGATGTAATATATATTACCAATCTATGATTCATTGAATACGATAATTTTAATCAAGCATAGTATAGTTGAAGGAACTATTATTTGCCGGATTGACTTGAATATGCCAAATACCTTTTTGCTCATTATTAAACTTTAATATCATTAAATCTACTTTTTGTTTCTTTGCTTTTTTGTTATTAGCTAAAACATTGTTGGCAGCTTGGATAATATAGGAACTATATGCTTGAGGCATTATCGCTTTTTTGTCTGCCATTTTCCAAGTGTCTTTACTTCTGACCACATCAAATGATAATCTTTCTATATTGACATCAATCGAAGTGCTCATCCATTGTCCAACTGCGCACTTGCGTTTTGTTGTCGGTTCTGTGACATAAGCATCTTGTATGATTCCATCTCGCATTAAATTCAAAATATAAGATATAATTGTGTCTCTTTCTTCTTCAGGGGCATCAACAAACAATTCACTTTCTAATGGGAAGTCGACATATAATTTTGTTTGCTCATCTGCACCTGATAAATCAGAAAGGATTAGTGAATTATATACTCCCGTTTCTATCTGATCGGCATAGCGTATTTTTTCTAAATCTCCAAATAATTTGGATATAGAATCAAATGCTACGTGATTAGCAATACTTAAGCGTTGTGGCTTTAGATTAGCAACAAATTCATTATAAATTTTTTCCTCTTTGGCTTTTCGTGCAATCTCTTCTTGTCTCGTCTTTTCTTCCAAATAAACAGTATATTCTTTTTCTGATACTTCTTTTATTCCGGCTGAGGTTGAAATGAAATCTGCCAACTCGTCTACTTTAACATTTTTATTCTTTCTATGATAAGATGCAATATATCCATAATTTTTAGTCCAGTATGAATAATTTGTAGTCGTTTCTTTAGTAAGTCCATTATATCTTGATTTTGACATTTTTATGGCTTTATCAACACGTGTTTCACCCTTATTAGTTACAAAAGATACATATGCCCATTGGGAGTTGCAAAGATAGCGAATATCCCACTTATATTCAACCCACCAAGATTCTGGTAGTGTCAGTATAGTTAGTTGATCTCCCCGTTTTGTCGTTCCTGTTATTACGTCATAGGATTGCGCATAACTAACAACTGAATTGTCAATAAACTTATATGCATATTTTAGATCAGACACTAAGCCATATTGATGATGCCTAACTATTTTTTGAATAATAGCATCACGTCCCCAATAACCTAAACCAATGGTTTCCTCTTGAGGCTCTGCTCCTGCTAGATAATAGTATCGATTATAATGGCTCGTAAAAAAATAATCACTAACGCGCTCTTCTGCCATCACGTTTGATGCCACGATAAGTAATAATAAAAATGCTTTTTTCATTTCGGTTACAATTATTTTCTTGCCTGTGAATTCCGCCAAGCGTGATACAACAAAAAAGCGTGGAACTCTTACCTTTGTCATTCCGTTGCTTTTGGTTCTAGCAAAACCTTACTCTATAGAATGACAATGCAGAATCTCACGCTGGAATATACGAACTAAAAGGCATACCAAAATAGGTACAACCGATTAGGGACTATTCCCCATGAGCATCTACTTTTGTCTCATTCCTGATAGAGTTACGAAACTGCTAGATTTCAAGCAACCAAGAACAAGCGTCAGTAAACGCTTTTAATTATGTCTGCCAACCCCGCTTAAGAGATACAACACAATCCCTCCAGCGTAGATTTGCGGCTGCAAAGGTACAAAAAAAAATTGATATATACAAGAAAAGACGGCAAATATTTGTATATTTGCAAAAAAAAGTGTATCTTTGCACGCAGAAATTATATATTCGTGTATTATGACTAATATAGCCGTCATATTAGCCGGAGGAATCGGTCAACGAGCCGGGGAAGGATTGCCTAAACAGTTACGCACCTTAGCCGATGGACGAACGGTGCTGCAAACATGCATTGAGGCTTTTCGGTCCTGCTCGTGCATTGACGATATTCTCGTTGTTATGCACCCCGATTGGATAGAGCAAGCAAAGTCTATTTTGCATACATGCAAAATGAACGATATTCGCATCATCGCCGGTGGCAATGAGCGATGGGAATCGTCATGGAATGCCATACAAGTTGCAGGTGACAGGTGGCAGGGGGCAGGTGGCAATGGACAAATAAATATATTACTGCATGACTGCGCAAGACCATTTGTGAGCCAACGCATCATAACGGATGTATGCAAGGCCTTGGAAAGTCACGAAGCCGTGACGGTGGCCGTTCCTGCAACAGATACGATATACGAATGCACGATTGACAATGCACAATGCACGATTAAAGACATTCCTGACCGCTCGACGATGTTTCGCGCTCAGACACCACAGGCTTTTCGTTTGGAGATAATACGTAAGGCCTATCAAATCGCCATTCAAGCCCCCCATCTACAAGTAACCGATGATTGTGGGATTATGCATCGATATATGGCTAATCAACCTATCTATATCGTGGAAGGAGAGGAATGTAATAGAAAACTGACCTTTCAGGAAGACTTTATGAGGTAAGAAATAAGAGGTAAGAACTATGAGTACACTTTCAGATATTAAACTTTTTTTGACCGACGTGGACGGTTGTCTAACAGACGGCGGTATGTATTACTCCGCAGGAGGAGACGAGATGAAACGCTTTTGCGTATATGATGGCATGGGAATCGTGCAATTGCGCAAGGCAGGTATTCGTGTTGGTATTCTCACGAGTGAAACAACAGAAATCGTCGCCCGTCGCGCTCGTAAACTGAATTTAGATTATCTCTTTATGGGTGTAGGCAGTCAGGTTAAACAGGGTGTTCAGACCAAGTTAGAGACTTGCAAGCAGATTTGTGCCGAAATGGGTATTGGGCTCCATCAGGTTTGTTACGTGGGAGATGACATCAACGATATCGACCTGCTGCAGGCTGTTGGCGTAGCAGCCTGCCCTCCCAATGCTCGCCCACAGGTGAAAGCCATTCCGGGTATTCTGCAATTAAAGACTCCCGGCGGTCAAGGGGCTATTCGTGAGTTATGTGATATGATCTTATCATGACAACTATTGTATTAAAACCACATAAAGAGGAATCACTTAAACGTTTTCATCCTTGGGTTTTCTCAGGGGCTATTGGACGCGTCGTATTAGACAAAGACTACCCTTTTGATACGCCACAAGAGGGAGAAGTGGTTCTCGTGACCGATGCCAACAATCAGCCTTTAGGCGTAGGGCACTATCAAATTGGGTCTATTGCCGTTCGGATGTTGGAGTTTGGGGTTAGTACCCTACCCCACGACTTTTATGAGCAACGCATTGCCGCTGCTTATCGTCTAAGGAAGGACTTGCAGTTGATTCGCAAAGATAACAACACCTATCGGCTTATCCATGGCGAAGGAGATTTTCTGCCGGGATTGGTGGTAGATATCTATGCCGATACCGCAGTGGTGCAGGCCCATTCGGTTGGCATGCATCTGGTGCGCGAAGAGATAGCAGACGCCATCGTAAAAGTGGTGAAAGAGGTGAAGAATGTGTACTATAAATCAGATGACACGCTGCCATTCAAAGCACCTATCACCGGGGACAAGGTCGGATACCTTATTAACAAGGATGTTAACAAGGACGAGGACCAAGTCTTTTGGAGCAAAGAGAACGGATTGGAGTTTAGGATAGATTGGTTGCGGGGACAAAAAACAGGTTTCTTTGTAGATCAACGTGAAAACAGAGCATTATTGGAGCATTACGCCAAAGACAAAGAGGTATTGAACATGTTCTGCTACACCGGAGGATTTAGCGTATATGCCCTCCGCGGTGGTGCCAAGATGGTTCATTCGGTCGATGTAAGTGAGAAAGCCGTGGATTTGGTTCGCAAGAACGTAGAACGCAATTTCCCCAACTGCACCCACCACGAAGCATTTGCTCAAGAAGCGTTTGCCTTTATGGCAGATATAAAAGACAAGTACGACTTGATTATCCTAGACCCGCCGGCATTTGCCAAACACCGGGATGCCATCAAAAATGCGCTTCGCGGGTATCAGCGGCTTAACCAAAAAGCAATAGAGCAGATTCGTCCCGGAGGTATTTTATTCACCTTCTCTTGTTCGCAGGCGATTGATAAGGAGATGTTCCGATTAGCAGTCTTTAGTGCAGCCGCAGCAGTAGGCAGAAAGGTACGAATCCTACATCAACTACATCAACCGGCAGACCATCCAATCAACATCTACCATCCAGA
>JAGHTR010000083.1 GCA_018065205.1 Candidatus Colicola caccequi | reverse complement strand
TGCCTTCTTATTGGAATGTGCAGAATATCTATTTCTGTGAAGGAGGTGATGTCACCTTTGGAGGCAAGACTTATACTAAATCATGTCGAGATACTATCCGCTATGGTTCCAGTTTAGGTTGCGATAGCGTAATTGAAGTTGTTGTAAATGAGCGCAGAGCTTGGATACAATCCGACACCGTTCGTATGAGCAACCAAGAAACTAAGTTATGGCGCGGACAGACCATCACGACCAGTGGCATCTATTATGATCGATACAATAGCGTAGATGGTTGCGACTCCATCTTTGAGTTAGTAGTATTTGTATATCCCACCTTCTTATTCGAGAAGCAAGCCACTATCTGCCAAAGTGAGGCTCCCTATTTGTGGCAAGGTATGGAATGCAGCCGTTTGGGTACGCACACCTACGAGAAAGTATTCAAAACCATCAATGGTTTAGACTCTATCTATCGTCTCACCTTGACTATCTGGCCGGAATACGAACAGACGTTGCAATTCAATGTATGCGAAGGCAGTTATATTGAATTTGAAGGAAATCAATGTGTTTCTCCCGGACAATACGATTTTACGCTTAAAACCATTCATGGGTGCGATAGTGTGATTCATGTCATTGTTAACTCGGTGTCATCCTACTTATTTAGTGATACCGTATATATCAACGATTATACTCCATATACGTGGCCAATTACCGGAGAGACCTATTCGGAAGCAGGCGTTTATACGTTACCGGGATCTACCACCGACGGATGCGACTCTTCGTATCAGTTAATTATCTATAAGTATCCGAAGTATATCATGCCTGTTGAGCAGGTTGAACTATGTATGCGCGATACGGATTCGTTTATGTGGCGAGGCAATGAATATAACCAAACAGGTGTTTATTACGATAGCCTCTTTACTGAGCATGGACAAGATAGTATATACACTCTGAATTTGGTTGTCCATCCTATCTACGATACTATTATCAACGCCACTATTTGTTATGATGCAGCATATCTGATGAATGGCAAACCCTATACCGCAAGTGGCACATACCAAGATATACTTCCTACTGTCGATGGTTGCGACTCGGTCTTCACGCTTAACTTGACTGTATTACCTCAGATTAAGGAAGTACGTTTTGATACGATATGCGAGACGGCTCTGCCATACACTTTCTATGATCAAACTATCTGGACCGAAGGAACATATACCTATCAATTCCCTGGTGATCAGAATGGTTGCAATAGCACTCGCACCTTGCACCTCTCTGTGCGTCCCGATTTGAACCATAACGACTCTATCATTATTTGTCACCAAGATATACCATATATCTTAGGCGACACATCCGGAGAACGCGGAGGTATTAAACTCTATAATGACACCATCGTATATGGTTGCGATAGTTTATATCATTTCCGTTTGCATGTGCGCGGTGTGAAAGATTCCGTTGTCACCATGTGCGATAACGATTCCTTATGGTTGGCTGGCGTACAACGATGGATACATCCTATCAAGGGCGAAGTGTATTATGACACCATCCTATATGCTCCATCCACCTATAGTGAATACGATGCTAAAGTGCAATGCGATAGCGTAATTCGGTATATAATCGAAGGCACCTACCCCAGCTTTAATCAGGACACCATTATTCGCCATATCAATGAACAAGACTCACTCTTCTGGGCTGGACAATATCGCAAATCCGAAGGATTCTACTACGATACCCTACAAACGGCAGCTTGCCATTGCGATAGTATCATTACCCTGCATCTCATTGTAGATCCTATTCATGTTTATTGGGATAGCATCCATATCTGCCAACCCCATGATATAGCATATCGCCATATTTGGGCAGATGGACATGAACAGAATGCAGATATATGGCAACCCGGCACCTATATTGATAGTTTGCGCAGTATCCGCACCCGCGACCTCTACAATGACTACGACCGTGACTATCGGGATAGTATCTACGTCTTGGTAGTGACGATGGATCCTTCGTACTTCTTCAACTCCGTCTATCAGTTATGCCAAGG
>JAGHTR010000191.1 GCA_018065205.1 Candidatus Colicola caccequi | reverse complement strand
AGGGTGTTTGCATATACGATGCGTAATACGTGCATATAGGATGCGAGGCAGAGAACGAATTGTTTTCTGCCCCGCAAAATCTTAATAATAGTAAACTTTTTAAGTGTCTAATAAGGGTTTGCCAACGGTCGATTAACCCTTTGCCAACCCTCGACCCTCAAAAATACCTATAACAGAGATTAAAATATTAATAAGAGTAAACTTTTAGAGTTACTTCACTCTCGCGCCGGTGGCGGTGTAGAGGTTGCCGTCACGCAGGATATAGAGGTTAGTGCCATAGATGAATTTATTACCCACCCTTTTGTCTATAGTCAAATCTTCTAGTCCTGTCGGCATTGTTGTTTCAAACGAGCCACTATATGTTTGAAGAGGCTGTGCAGACGCATCTTTGGCAATAACTGCGTAAGTATATTCTGTGCCCGGCTCCAAACCATTTATGGTAAACTTATATCCGTTGGATGTCATTTCAGCAGCAGAGGAAGTACGAACTCCATTACGGGCAGGAGCTGCAAAAGTGATGTCAATCATTACGCCTTGATTATTAAAAGTAATCGTGCAGAATAATTCGCCATTCTTGCGTATTTCCAATGTGTAAGTATCTGCATTATCCGTTTGTGGCCAAGTGATGGTAACAGAATGATCATCAGGAGTTATAATTGGCTCCGTAGCAGGAACCTCTTCGGCACCGATAGGTAGTATATTGGTAAATGCTTTCCACTCCCCGGCTTGTTTGTATGCATCAATTGATTGTTTAGGTACATAAACAGGAATAGATTTATCTACACTTTCAAAACAAGAACTACCGCAAGTTGGAGGATTAGTAGCATAGCATGTAATCGAGGTCAAAGCTCGGCAATATTGGAAAGCATTTCTTCCTACACTCATCACACTACTTTGAATTGTCACCGAAGTAAGTTTGCTGCAACCGGAGAAAGTATTTTCTCCTATACTTGTAACACTCTTCGGAATCGTAATCGAGGTCAAAGTTCGGCAATCAGAAAAAGCATCGTCTCCAATCGTGGTAACGGAATTGGGAATAGTTATAGAGGTCAATTGGGCGCACAAAAAGAAGGCACCTTCTCCAATCGTTGTGACGAAATTGGGGATAGTGATAGATGTCAACTTTATGCATTCATAGAAAGCATAACTTCCAATCGTTGTAACGGAACTGGGAATAGTTACCGATGTCAAACCACTGCATCCTTCAAAAGCAGAATTTCCAATCGTTGTGACTTCGCCATCGAAAGTGATTGTGCCAACACCATTGGAAAAGGTATGTGAAGAAATTGCCACGTTAAAAGCATTGACATGAAGACCGTTAGTAACAGAGTCAGTTGTTTCTGCCAATTTCTCCGTTGCCGTGTAGGTAATGGTGTTACTTGCCCAAAGGGCGGTAGTAGCAACGAATGCTACAAAAAGGGTTAAAAGTTTTGTTTTCATAAATTTCATTTTTTTTGCCTACTCTTTGTCGGATTTTCGGCGTATTCCGGTATATATTGTTTAGTTATAGACATAAAAAACGCGGATTTCTGCTCTGCTTATCCGCTCTTTGAGGTCCTAGGAAAACCTGTCATTTCGAATAAGCATTAGAAATCCACGCGTGCGTATATAAAATAATGTATATACACCCATGGACATCTACCACTTACTTGTTTTCGAACTGTATAATTGAAATTTCTCAGGTTTCAAACGATCGATAACAAGCGTTAGTAAACGCCTTTGCGATAAGTGCCAAAGGCACGTATCACTTAATATGTCCCGAAATCTCACGGTGGCGAGTTTTCGCAAGAGGGACGCTTCCCTCCCCTCACCCAGCGTGGATCTCGATATGTTCCCCTATTTAACGTCAGTGGGTGACGTTTTTGCAGTTTTGTGTTGCAAAATTACAAAGAATTTTTGGAATATGCAAGAAAAGCTTGCTTTTATTTGCTATTTTAATAAAAATTTTACTGGAATTTACGAAGGAAATTACAAAGAAATTTTGATATTTGCAAAAAAAAGTGAGATTTTTAAGAAAAATATTAGGGATAAGAAAGGGATTCGAGGGCACCGACCTCGCTGTGCGAGCCCACCTCGAAAACCCTAACATCTCCGATGGTTCCGGGCTCAAGCGGGATCTCGTACTTTAGCAGCAACTCAGAACAAAACGACACGATATGTCTCCATTTTTGTCCACACTAATGGTCTGTTATGAGCAAGCTCCTACATCCCATTATCGTGTACAAAAAAAACGGAAACCCAATAGGCTTCCGTTATCTGTTCTG
>JAGHTR010000126.1 GCA_018065205.1 Candidatus Colicola caccequi | reverse complement strand
AATGAACATACTCCGTCCATCAAATAGAAAAGAACTTCGTGAATGGCCATCATATAAACACGGATTAGCGGTAGGTTTACTACTGCTGTTTGCTGCATATTATATTGATGTCAATTGTTTTGTCCACTCGCACATAGTGAATGGAGTGACTATTGTTCACTCACATATACACAAGGAGTCGCACCATGCTTCGAATGACGGTGGGCACACTATGTGGCAAATCAATTTGATTGCCATTAACCATGGTCAGTTCCATTTTACGGAATCTACTGAGGTTATAACGGATAAACCTATTGATTATCTCGTTGAAACCATTGGTTGTGAACAGGGTTGTTTAGCGCCATCCTCTTTTGGAGTTCATTTTGTTTGGCGAGCACCGCCTGTAGGCATATTTATTGCTTAATCCTTTTTATATTTTTATTTTAATCACTTGACTTCTATCCTTGTGGTAGAGGTCTTAAATGCAATATTATATGTCAACAATACAAAAAATCTTTTGTATGGCTACATTGTGTATGTGTGCCATACACCTATATGCTGCAACCGATTCCCACATCATGGGACATGTGTTAGATGCCGCCACCCAAGAGCACTTGGGATTTATCAATGTTCAACTGAAAGGCACCTCTATTGGCTCTACAACCGATGAAAGTGGACATTATTTCTTGAAAAATGTACCGTTAGGTACACACACCATCGTTTTCTCTATGGTGGGCTATAAAACGCAGGAGATACCTGTTCAAATTACTGCCGACTCCACCTACATTTGCAACGTGAGTCTGGATGAGGCAAGTTATTTGTTGGATAATGTGGTCATTTCTGCCAATAAATACGCTAGTAAGAAGAAAGAAGTAGCAACCATAGTCAATGTTATTTCGCCACTTGTTATAGAAAATACCGGTTCTAACTCCATGGCAGATGTGCTTAATTATCAACCCGGCTTGCGCGTAGAGATGTCTTGCTGCAATTGTGGTGTACCCCAACTGCGAATCAATGGATTAGACGGGCAATACAGCCAGATACTGCTTGATTCACGCCCCATCTTCTCTTCTCTTGCCAGTGTGTATGGTTTGGAGCAAATACCTACCGGCATGGTGGATAGAATAGAAGTAATTCGTGGAGGATGTAGTGCCTTGTTTGGCGCCAATGCCATAGGTGGGGTAGTGAATATCATTACCAAAGAACCTTGCCGTAACTACATCAATTTAAGTAACCAAAGTGCCTTTACCGAGACAGGTTCGTTTGATATCAATACCAATTTGAATGCCTCTGTTCTATCCCCTAATGGGAAGGTGGGAGTATATCTCTTTGGCGTTCGGCGCGACCGCAAACAATACGACCGAGACGATGATGGTTATAGTGATATTTCCAAACTGCAAACGACAACACTTGGTTTTCGCAGTTTCTTCAAGACCTCTGATTATTCCAAAATAACTGCTGAATATCACCACACCACCGAGTTTCGCCGTGGCGGTTATGGTATTGACTCATTACAACCTCACGAATCGCCTCTCACCGAGCAACTCAAGCATAATATCAATGCCGGAAGTCTTCGTTGGGACTATTACACGGCTGATAATAGGCATAGTGTAACACCATACGCTTCGTTTCAACACACGGCGCGTGAAAGTTATTTCGGCACCAATTACAATCCTAATGCTTATGGTCAATCTAAGGATATCACGGCCGTAGTAGGCGGACAATATCGCTTCTCGTATCCTTGTGGCAAGATGCCGGCCGATTTGAGTGCAGGTATAGAGTACTCATTTAATCAACTCCACGACCAAATATTAGGATATAATCGCAATCTATGGCAGACGGTACACCTCTATGGCGGGTATGTGCAAAACGAATGGAAAAATACCCAGTGGTCTATATTGATAGGTGGAAGATTAGAAAAACATAGTTTGCTCAAGAAACCTGTTTTTACACCACGTGCCAGTGTGCGCTACACGCCTATCAACGATTTGATTCTGCGTGTCGGTTATGCCGCTGGGTATCGTGCCCCGCAGACTTACGATGAAGATTTGCATGTTGGAGCAGTCGGTGGCGAAGTACATCTTATTTCGCTTGATCCCAATCTCAAAGAGGAGCGCAGTCACTCCGTCACATTAAGTGTCGATTGGTATAAGTCCCTCGGCAAATGGGACTTCAACCTCACGGCAGAAGGATTCTTCACCCAACTCAACAACGTGTTTGCTTTGCGTGAGGACGGACATGACGAGCAAGGAAATTTGTTGCTCACGCGTGTTAATGCCTCCGGAGCACGGGTGGCAGGATTGAACGTAGAAGGCAAAGTGGGGTATGGCAGATTATTTACACTTCAAATAGGATACACCTATGAGCAAAGCCGCTACATAGAAGATTTCCAATGGAGTCCGACCATTGCTCCGCAAAAACGCATGTTCCGCACGCCTGACCATTATGGATTCTTTATCGTCAATATCCATCCTGTCAAGGGCCTAAATAT
>JAGHTR010000132.1 GCA_018065205.1 Candidatus Colicola caccequi | reverse complement strand
GACTGGGTGTCTTTGTCGGCTTTATTTTTGGCTGCCACTTGAGCCGACATTGGCAGAGTGCTTAGAGCACACCAAAATAATACAACGGTGCTTAGAGCACTCCGAGATAAAATACTGATTCTTTTCATATTAGATAATTATTGATTAATGTTTCGCGTAATTTTGCATTTTGCGCTGCAAAATTACAAAGAATTTTTGGAATTTGCAAATTTTTCTTGCATATATTAGAAAAAAGCAGTAATTTTGCAGCGCAAAATGAGCAACAAAATATACATATTAGGTCCATGTGCCGCAGAGAGCGAAGAACAGATAATGACCATTGCACAAGAATTGGCAGCGGTCATTAACGCAAACGCAAACGAAAACGATAACGAAGAAGAGGTAAGAGGTAAGAACGGTGTGCCCGGAGGCACTATCTTTCGGGCGGGGATATGGAAACCTCGCACATCACCGAATACTTTTCAAGGCATCGGTGAACAAGGGTTGAAGTGGTTACAACGCGTGCAAGACGAATTGGGCATTGATACCGCCACCGAAGTGAGCAACGCCGAACAAGTCAAAGCCGCTGCTAATGCACATATCGCCTATATATGGATAGGCGCACGAACAAGCGCTAATCCAATCGCTGTAGAAGAAATAGCAAATGCCATTAACGCAAACGTAAACGCAAACGTAAACGATAACGCAAACGTAAACGTAAACGTAAACGTAAACGAAGAAGAGGGAAGAGGTGAGAGCGAAGAGGTAAGAGGTAAGAACGGTGTGCCCGGAGGCACATTTAAGGGGATTGGGATTAAGAATCCGGTAAATAATGATGTATCATTATGGATAGGCAATATAGAGCGGTTGGAACGAACAGGACTACCCATTATGGCCATCCATCGCGGATGCAACCACCATCCCTGCTGGGAAATGGCTTACCAACTACGCACCTTACGTCCCGACATCCCTCTACTACTTGACCCCAGCCATATCAGCGGAGACCGCCGGTTAATACCTAACCTCTATCAGACCGGGATACAATTAGGCTATGATGGATTCATGATTGAAGTACATCCCAATCCACAACAGGCGCTCAGTGATGCTAAACAGCAGTTAACTCCGGAGGAATTAGCGGAACTAATTAACGTAAACGTAAACGATAACGCAAACGATAACGTAAACGTAAACGATAACGCAAACGTAAACGTAAACGTAAACGCAAACGCAAACGATAACGTAAACGTAAACCACAACGTAAACGCAAACTACAACGACTTATTATGGTTGCGGGCGATGATGGATGAGCAAGACGATGCTATTTGGGCAATGATTGATAAACGGATGCAGATCAGCAAGCAGATTGGGGAATGGAAGAAAGTTCACGGTGTAGATATCGTTCAACCTACTCGCTATCAGGATATCCTACAGCGACGATTAGAGTGGGCGCAAGCGCATCATATTAGCGACCAAACAATCCAACAAATCATGGATGCGATACACGAAGAAAGCGTTAGGGTTCAATCCTAACGCTTTCTTATTGCAGATTGCAGATTGCTTATTTGACAGTTATTAAGCAACTGTCGGCTTTGCCGGCGCGTTCGGCTTTAATCCATGTTTGACCGGGACGTAATGTTTTGACTATTCCCTTATAATCCACTGTAGCCACAGTATCTGTGGACGAAGTCCATTCCACCTTGGATATATTGATGGACAATAATAACCGCATCGTGGTATCCACAGGTAATGTGTCCACCTTATTGATGATTCGGATGTCAGGTGTTCCTTCCGGGCCAATATTCTTAGCCTCCTCGCAACTAGTCAACGCGTAACTAAACGCGATGACTAATGCGAACATTGCATATAAACTTTTTTTCATATTCAGTATTCAGTTATCAGTTGTCAGTACTCAGTTATTTATTAACGTGTAAAAATGAATTTACCGGACTTGCAGACTTTCTTGCCGCCATCGCTGAAGAAAGTATAGATATAATATCTACTTGGGTCAAGCGTCAAGATGGTGCACTTAGATATATCGTTTACATCCGAGAAGTAATCATGGCCATAACCATCTTTAGCCACAATAGCATTACTTGGATCGCAAGCGTCTAATAAGCGGAAGTACAGCAACTTACCATTTTGGTCATAAAGCGCAAATTGTACGCCACTGCGCAGACTTGCTAACATAACCTGAGTGGAATTAGGCAAGAACTTAATCAAGCAGTCACTCTCGTTAGGTTTAGCCGACTCGTCTATTGAAGATTCAACAAACTGAATGGTATAGACGTTCTTCCAATCGGAGCGGTTCTTATCCACAATATAAGCATGTTCAGACTGACAGATAATCGTGCACACCTTAGTATCTTGGTCGATGGTAGCCTCACTGGCATGAGCCAAACTATCTTGGGCTTCATAGGAAACACCCATAGAAGTACCCTTCTTGTAGTAGTACGTGTAGTTATGGATAGCCGGATCAAAGTCCATAAAGGTCTCACCATTGATATAGATGCGTGTTACGGTGCTATCCGTAGATAGAGCGATGGATTGGTTAATCGTATAGGTGCGCTCTACGTTATCCTTATTGAAGACGATAAGTTTGATTTCGCGAGCTACGCAACGTCCTGTCTCTGCATCAGTAATCAATGCATTATATTCCTTACGCACATAAGCATAATCAGGAGTTTCCATCGTATATGTGATAGCCGTAGTATCAAAATAGATATCATCACTCGAACCGATTGGATAAGCAGCATAGGTATAATTGAGTGTATCAGGATTGAAGTCATAATCAAATCCTTGTGCTACATTGATTAACTGTCCATTCAGTTTAATCTCCAGCAATCGGTTGGACGAATAAGCGGTATCACGTTGGGTCTTAGCGAAGCAGAATTGAACGGAATAATCCTGGAAGTTAGAACCGTCCGCCGAAGTTACACTACATAAGTACGTGAAGACACGATGGTTATCGGCGTCTTGAATATCGGACGTGGTAATATCCAAATCTTGCTTATCGTTAGCGCGAACGAAGTCAACGGTTGGCAGTGGCGAATCAACAAACAACGTATCGTAGTACTCAGTAATCTCAGGAGCGAATCCTGCAATCAACTCACCATTGACCTTGATACTATCCAACAGGGCGTAAGGAGACTCTGAGAAATTGAACACAAGGGTATAAGTGCCCACTGCACCATTCTCTGCCGTTACGTTGATTCGTACCGTATCATCGGATAAGATGATGTCGTATGTCTGAGCCGCCTCTGCCGTTTGAACGGTGATAATCGGCAATTCATGACTTCCGTCACGGTAAGGCATTTGAACCGTGTAGTTACGCAGTTCCTTAACAAATCCGGGCAGCACTTCGCCATTCAGCATAATCATGAATAACTCCGTATTATCCGACAACATCATCGGGAAGTGCAGTACATAACTATTGGACGAACCGGATTGTGCCGTTGCGGTAATCTGCAGTTTTTG
>JAGHTR010000118.1 GCA_018065205.1 Candidatus Colicola caccequi | reverse complement strand
CCATAAATGGGTCTGCACTTTGTCATAAGTCAACAACACATACCCAACCACCATGGCGAGTATGAGACTCATAATCAAAAAAGGCAAACTATATCGAATCCACTTATTCATGCACCAATTGACCTAATACGGAAAAGATTTGTCCGTCACGTAATACGTATAAATGCCCATTAATATACATTTTCTTGGGCATCGCAGTTGTGCTAACATGATTCAATGCCGATACAACCTCAAAAACGGCAGTATAAACCTGACTACTGGAATTAGTAACCGTAACAATTATTGGATTATCCTTCCCCTTTTTCTCTGTCTTATTCTCCATCCATTTCCATTCTACAAACTGATAACCATCATCCGGCACAGCCGTCAGTTCCACCTCTGTGCCATAATCGTACTTACCGGCACCAATTACAACCCCTCCCTTATCTCCTTCTACTGCCGTCTTGATTTCGTATTGATTAATTGTGTAGGTATAGGATAAAACCGTATCTTGCGTTAAGGTTAATTCATAAGTCATTTTTTTAAAACCATCACTCCATCCGTCAAACTTATATCCGGTGACAGTGCCGGCTTTTAGTGTAATCGTTGTGCCAACATCAAACGACTTAACCTCACCACTGGCCACATTCTCATTATTGATTTTCAGTTGACCTTGGGTATAATTAACCATCACCAATGCTTGTTTAGCACCATCTTCTGCGAAATAGGCCTCTAACAGCATATCCTCCGTCACCTTTATTTTGCGTGGATTATCCTTATTGCCATCCGACCACATCGTGAAGTGATGTCCAGAATCTGCCGTAGCCGAAATAGTTACCTCCTCATTGTAAGCATAATCGCCACTACCGCTTGCCGTTCCTTTAGCTCCGGGAGCAACCACAACTTCTAAGTGATACACTTTCTCCTCCGTTCCCAATGTTACCGGCACTTCGTTACTTACCCAACCTCCGGCAGTACGAACACGATAATACAAATTCTCTCCCTCCTTACCATCAGTGATATGCAACATCGTCTTGGACACATTGGCATCAATCTCAATTGGATAACCTTTTTTGTAGGAAACAAGCTCTTGACGATCTCCTGTCAAGATAAAGAGAGAGTGCAAGATTACACGAGCAGGTGTCTTCAGAGATGCACCGACTGACATCAATTTGATACTCGTTGTATTCTTAGGCAAACAATACGTATAATACATCTCATCACGACGAATATCAGAAATAATGGTATCTGGAGAATTATGACCATTCAAGAAAATCTTCAATTGTGCCACAACATCAGATCGGAAACTACTAGCACGAAAAGATAATACTGCGTTCTTAGCCAACGAAATGCCGGACAATGTTATCTCTCCATCCTTACCAGCCTTAGCCATTTGCACGGAGGCTGTTCCTTCTGCTTGCACAGCGTCACTAATAGAACACGAAACTCCACCCTGATTAAAATTTTGCAGGACAGACATTGATGTTTCTGGGATTGCTAATATAGTATCATTTTGCCCTTTAATGATTATATCGCTATATACATCAATATAATACGGACCCTCGAAAAAATTATTCCATGAAACAACAAATGCATCTTTATAAATATCTGTAGCAGGATTAGCATAAAAATTGGCCATCGAATCGGCAGCAAGAGGATATGATGGGTCTTGCGTGCACGCCAATTTACTAAAGTCCACAACCTCTCCCTTCTTATTCCCCCAGATATATTCCACTAACTCTGGATAATCTATATACGGATTGCGATTATGCTGAATAGAACTGATTTGGTCAATACGATTCACTTCTTTCTTACTAACCGGATCCAATCGATGCCATGTTAATAACACATCGATCAACCACGGCCTGAATTCCAAATAGGAACTATTATCCATATATTCTCCGCAAGTGGATTCATACCAATTATAATCCTCATAAGCAGTAGCTATATAGAAATAAGCACGGGCAAAATCCCCCTTATAGCAATCGGCAATCTCAAATACAGCGATATCTTTTCCATTTACATTCATTTTACCGCTCTTGAATACATTGCTGAATTTCTTTTCGTCCTTTTCTACAAAGCCAGGAGGATTGTTTCCCTTTGAACCATTCGCAGAGCCATCAGCTGGATTTAAGTGAAAAAGATCTTTATACGCATCATTATTGGTGCGATTCCACCAACTTTTTGGGAAGCAATGTTCAATTTGTATATTTGCTGCAGAATTACCACGAGTGAAAGGATAAAAGCGATGATTGTTGGAATACATATCCCAGATGGAACCATCTTCTCTAATGTCGGATACAGGAAAGGCTTGCCACGTACCATATTTAACATCACCTTTTCTCCATATCGTATCACCCTTGTGATACGATATTCCATTAATGATGGT
Organism: Candidatus Colicola caccequi; assembly: GCA_018065205.1. Classification (GTDB taxonomy): domain Bacteria; phylum Bacteroidota; class Bacteroidia; order Bacteroidales; family Paludibacteraceae; genus Colicola; species Colicola caccequi. The sequence continues at coordinate 1,000 of JAGHTR010000118.1, read as the reverse complement.
ATCTTTACTTGCTATACCATTTGTTGTATGATAATCATTGGTACCATACAAGTAACGCACTCCTCCTTTAACAGTCTCAGACAATGCCGTCTTAAGAGCAGCGTCTTTTTTACCATTACAAGCCTTGTAATAATCCGTAGGAATGGCCTCTGCCCACATCATAAGCGATATGGACAATAAGGTTAATAAGAATAGATGTTTTTTCATAGTAGTATAATTTGTGTTATTTCTTAGATAGTGCAAGTAATATATTCAGTGCCACATACCATAGTACAACAGCGGCTCCTGCAAAAAGTGCAAACTCAAGATGGTCGTAGTGAATGGCTTTTAATATACATACCAATACTAATACCACCACACCTATCAGAAAAATGAATTTATCCCAATTATCTCTCCAACTAAAATTGTGGAATTTAAGACTAAAGAAAGGAATCTCGGCCAATAGCAGATAGCAACTCAAGAAACTCAATGCCACCAGTACCCACGGCATCCAAGCAGCAGTCATCATCTGGTAAGGCATACAGCAAAGCGAAGCCCAAAAAATAGCATTCGCAGGAGTTGCCAAACCAATAAAAGAAGATGTTTGACGTTCATCCAAATTAAACTTACCTAAGCGCAATGCCGAGAAAGCAGCCATAATCAATACGATTAAACTCCACCAACCAATCAACGGACGGAGATAACAACTTAGAACCATAGCAGGAGCTAAACCAAAGGTAATATCATCTGCTAATGAGTCCAATTCAACACCCATTTTATTGCCTATCCCTAAGGCACGAGCGGTCATGCCATCAAAGAAATCAAAGAAGGCTCCTAATAAAATAAGACCAAATGCCCATACATAGGCCTCTTGTGTAGCCATTAAAGTTGCTACTGCTCCACATAACAAATTACTGCATGTGAAAAAATCAGGAATAATGCGTTTAGCGTTCATAATTTACGTTGTACAATTAATGTGATTAATATACTGGGAATACAACAAAACATCACCATCCAAAAG